>JAAYSB010000241.1 GCA_012518475.1 Intrasporangiaceae bacterium
GTCGAGAGTGACCGCAGGGAGACGAGCACCCCGATGACGATCAGTCCGAGCCATAGCTCGAAGCCGTCGACGAAGAGACGCAGCGAGGTGAACCCGTACGCCTGCTGATAGAGGTGCATCCGCCACAGGGCCGAGGCGACGACCCCGAGGGTGAGGATGGAGAGCGCCCCGAGGAGCAGCCGCACCATGAGACGGTCCCGCTGTGTGGCGACCGGCGCCTTGCGGAGGGTGAGCCCGACGACAGCGAGCATGAGAACGGTGGCGACGGTGAGCTGGCCGAACCCCTGGTGGACGTACTCGGCATAGGACATGCCCACCTGAGCCTGGACGTAGTCGTGCCCGCGGATCGTCGCGTTCGCCTGAGCCAGGAGGAATCCGGCGAACAGGGCGATGACGAGTCCGACCGGGACGACCCACTCCCAGAGCCGGACCTTGCGCGCGGCCGGAGGAAGGACCTCGTCGACCTTGGGCGGGTTGAGCGCGAGGTAGGTGCCGGCGAGCGTGACGCCGGAGACGAGGAAGAGGAGGAAGCCTCGCCCGATGATGCTGTCCCAGCGCAGGTCGGGGACGACGGCGCTGGCCCAGGAACCGAAGATCGCGTCAGCGGAGGCGAACAGTCCACCGAACAGGATGAGGGCAAGGAGTGAGAACGCCGCCGTCCGAAGCACCGGCCAGAGGAAGCCGTGCTTGCTGGTCGCATTGATGGTCCGGCCGAGGAGGGGCAGGCCTCGAAGCCCGGAGAGGGGCCAGGCCGCAACCGAGGCGACGATCCCCGAGAACTTCGTCGCCCGGGTCAGCGCCATGGCGGCGACGACCCCGCCGACGAGGACCGAGACGACACCGAGCCACTCCGCCGCCCTCCAGATGAGGGAAGTGCCGAGTAGGACGGCGAGTACCGCACTGACGAGGGTGAGTCTCGAGAGCCGGTGTGCCGATGTCCGCCAGAGGAGGAGTCCACCCAGGAGCAGGACGACGAAGGCGATGAGACCGAGCCGGCGCTCGAAGGCGAGCAGGGCAGCGAGGGTGCCGACGCCGAGTGACCCCAGGAGCAGAAGCGGCTGAGGCGCGCTGACCCGCTCGGGCCAGAGACTCTTGGTGCCGGGGCTGAGCGGCGCGGTCAGCGGGGGCGCTCCGGACGTGGTCCAGGCGTGGGGCTGCGGAGCCGGGGTCGTCGACGCAGTCGGGGCAGAGGAGCCGTCGGGAGGGACGGGTCCGGGAGGGACGGGTGCGGGAGGGACGGGTGCGGTCACGATCTGCTCCGGGGTGGCTGGGGTGAGGACGGGTGCCGGCTGGTTGGCCGCGACGGCGCCGGGGCGCACGGGGAGGGTGACGCGTAGGTGCGCCCCCGCCGATGACGGGACGAGCTCGATGGTCCCGCCGTGGAGGGAACAGATCCAGCGAGCGATAGCCAGGCCGAGTCCTGTGCCGCCGGAGTGCTCGCTGCCCGTGCTGAAACGGTCGAAGATCCGTCCCGCGAGGGCCGGGTCGATGCCGGGTCCCTGGTCGATGACATCCAGGGTCCACAGGTCCCGACGGGCACCGTCTGAACCGGAGCCCAGGACTGGAGCGGCGCTGATGGTGACGGCACCGCCTGCCGGGGAGTGCCGCACCGCATTGTCGAGGAGGTTGGCGAGGACCTGGGCGAGGCGGGAACGGTCACCGAGCACGCGCATACCCGGGCTCGTTGTCACGGCAAACGTGACGTCCCGACCGGTGAGTCGCGCCTCACCGGCAGCCTGGTGGATGAGCCCGGCGACGTCGATCTCGCTGATGTCGAGCCGGCTCGTGCCGCCTTCGAGTCGGGAGAGGTCGAGCAGGTCCTCGACGAGCTCGCTGAGCCGTTCGGTCTGGGTCAGTGCGACGGTGAGCGTCTCCTCACTCGGCGGGGTGATGCCGTCGACGAGGTTCTCGAGCACCGCCCGCTGGGCCGCGAGAGGGGTGCGCAGCTCGTGCGACACCGTGGAGATGAGCTCGCGGCGCTGCTGGTCGGTGGCCGCGAGGTCGCGTGCCATGGTCGTGAAGGCGCGGGCGAGGGCTCCGACCTCGTCGGTGCCGGTCGTCGTCACCGAGCGGGAGTAGTCACCGCCTGCCATGGCGGTGGCTGCGGCGGTCATCTCGCGCAGCGGAGCGGTCATGCCGCGCGCCAGCCAGTACGTGAGCGCGAGGGTGACCCCGAGCGTCACCGGGACGGTGACCCACACGGGAACTCCGGCGCGGTCGCCGATGAGGGCGAAGACAGCGGTGACGATGACGCTGGCCCCGACGAGGAGTCCGAGCTTGGTCTTGATCGAGGAGACCTGGTCCAGGGGTCGGTGGGAGTCCATCAGCTCTGTGCCCCGTCTGCCTCAGCCGGCTCGAAGGCGTAGCCGACGCCGTGGACAGTGCGGATCCGCCGGCTGCCCACCTTGGCGCGGACCGTCTTGATGTGGCTGTCGAGGGTGCGGCTGCCGAGATCGTCGTTCCAGCCCCACACCTCGGCGAGCAGCTCCTCCCGCCGGCGCACGACCCCCGGCCGTGAGATGAGCGCGTCGAGCAGATCGAACTCGGTCGGGGTGAGGTGCACTGACTCGCCGTCGACCGTGACGATGTGGGTGTCAGGGTCCAGGCTCACTCCCCCGGCCGTGCGCGCGCTTCGGCTCATGCGCGCCAGCTCAGCAGCGCGTTCCACCCGGCGGAGCAGGGCACGGACGCGGGCGACGACCTCACGCATCCGGAACGGCTTGGTGAGGTAGTCGTCCGCCCCGATGCCGAGCCCGACGAGGATGTCGGTCTCGTCGTCGCGGGCAGTGACCATGAGCACCGGGACCGGGCGCTCGGCCTGGATCCGGCGGCAGACCTCGAGCCCGTCGAAGCCGGGCAGCATGATGTCGAGGACGACGAGGTCCGGCTCATGCTCGTGGAAAGCAGCCACGGCCGCCGGGCCGTCCATGGCCGTGCTGACGTCGAAGCCTTCGGCCCGCAGGCGGTCGGACAGCGCGGCGTTGATGACCGCGTCGTCCTCGACGACGAGGATGTGCGCTGCGGAGCCAGTAGGTGATGTCGTCACAGTGATGACACTAGGAGCACACGGCTGTCCGCTGCGCGGGCGACATGTGCAGATCCTGTGAAGGACTCGCCGGGGTCTGCGTGTTCCGACGGGATCAACGAGGACGTCGCGGACTCGGTGTGGCGCTGGTCGATCCGTGGGAACGAGTCAGCGTCTTCGGGCGTCAGCCGCGACGGCGGCCGAGGAGATAGCCGAAGAGGATCGCGACAAAGGCTCCGACGACGTGGGGAGCATAGGACTTCACGAGGACCGGGAGCACGGTGGCGCCCAGGTCGATCGCGTCGTCCTCTCCCTGCGCAGGTCGACGGGCGGGGCGACTGACCGCCGCGGGCCGGGTCGGCGTAGCCGATACGGCCTCGCCTGCGCCAGCTGACACGGTGCCCGTCGGCCCCGACTCAGAGGGTGCCGCCTCGGACGACGCTGGTTCTGCGTCCCCGAACAGCTCCGCGGGGGTCGGGACCTCCTCCCCGTCGCCCCCCGCAGCGGCCGCAGCGGCAGCGGTCTCGCCCGCCTCGGCGAACTGCCCCTCGATGCAGGAGATGAACTGCTGGAGGAGCTTGTCGGAGACGTCCTGCATGACTCCGCGCCCGAACTGCGCCGGCTTGCCGGTGATCTGCAGCTCGGTCGTCACATCGACCCGGGTCCCGTCCCCGGACGGGGCGAGCTGCATGGTCACGGTGGCTGCGGCAGTACCGTTGCCGCGCTTGTCCTTGCCCTTGGCCTCGATGACGGCACGCTTCGCGTCCTCGTCATGCTCGAGGAACTCGCCGGACCCGGCGTACTGGAGGGCGATCGGCCCCAGCTTGACCTTGACGGTTCCCTTGAACGAGTCGTCCGAGACCTCGGTGACCGTGGCGCCGGGGAAGCACCCGCCAACCTTCTCGAGGTCCATGAACGTGGCCCAGGTGGTGTCGATGTCGGCGGGGACGACGAAGTCGTGCGTGAGCTCCATGCCTCACCCTCCCATGGCGCGCGCCAGAGCACGCCGGGTCAGAACGGTGGCGAGGTGGGCACGGTAGTCCGAGTCCCCGTTGAGGTCGCTGGGCGGGTTGGTGCCCTCGGCAGCCTTCGCCGCCGCGTCCTTCACGGACGCACCGTCCGCGATCGCCGACTCCACAGCGGAGGCCCGCAGCGGAGTCGAGCCCATGTTGGTCAACGCGACCTTGGCCTCGCCGTCCCGCGTGACCGCCGCGACGGCGACGATGGACCACTGGTGCGAGACGCGCACGAACTTCTCGTACGCGCCACCCCATCCGGTGTGCTTGGGGATGCGGATCGCGGTGAGCAGCTCACCCTCGCCGACAGCGGTCTCGAAGAGGTCCTGGAAGAACTCCCCGGCGGGGATGCGCCGCTCTCCTCCCGCCCCGACCACGACCAGCTCGGCGTCGAGAGCGAGAACCGGAGCACCGAGGTCACCGGCCGGGTCGGCGTGGACGAGCGCCCCGCCGAGGGTGCCCCGGTGCCGGATCTGAGGATCGGCGACCGTCGAGGCGGCCTCTGCGAGTACTGCGGCGTGCTCCCGGACGAGCTCGCTCCTGGCGACCTCGTCGTGGGTGGTCATGGCGCCGATGACGATGGTGTCGCCGTCGTCGGAGATGCCGCGCAGGCTGTCGATCCGGGAGAGGTCGACGATCTTCTCCGGGGCGTTGAGGCGCAGCCGCAGGACCGGCAGGAGCGACTGCCCCCCACCGAGGACCTTGGCGTCGTCCCCGGCCTCGGCGAGTGCCGAGAGGGCATCCTCGAGCGAGGTCGGCGCCACATAGTCGAATGCCGTAGGGATCATGACTGCTCTCCTGTCACCGCAGCGGATGGATCATTGCCGACCTGGTCCTGGTTGGCCTCGCCCTCGACGAAGTGCTCCTGTGCCTCCGCCGTGGTCTCACCGGAGTGGTACCCAGCGGACTGGATCGCCTTCCAGACCCGCTCCGGGGTGCACGGCATCCGGATGTCGTTGATGCCGAGGTGCCGGACCGCGTCGACAACGGCGTTGACGACTGCCGGGGTGGACGCGATGCAGCCGGCCTCGCCGACTCCCTTGGCGCCCAGCGAGTTCGTCGTCGACGGTGACACGGTGTTGTCGGTGACGAAGCTGATCGTGTCAGCGGATGTCGGCAGCGTGTAGTCGACGAATGACCCCGACACGAGCGTGCCCTGGTCGTCATAGACCGCTTCCTCCCAGAGCGCCTGGGCGATGCCCTGGACGATGCCGCCGTGGATCTGTCCCTCGACGATGAGCGGGTTGACGATGTTGCCGATGTCGTCGACCGAGACATACGAGCGGACCTTCGTCATGCCGGTCTCGGTGTCGACCTCGACAGCACACAGGTGAGTGCCGTGCGGGAACGAGAAGTTCACCGGGTCGAAGGTCGCGTCCGAGTCCAGGCTCGGCTCGACCCCGTCGGGCAGGTTGTGCGCGGCGAAGGTCGCGAGCGCGATCTCCCCCAGCGCCATGCCCTGGTCGGTGCCCTTGACGGTGAACCGGCCGGCCTGGAACTCGAGGTCGTCGGCGCTCGCCTCGAGAAGGTGTGCCGCGATCGGGCGGGCCTTCTCGATGACCTTGTTCGCCGCCTGGATGACGGCCTCGCCGCCGACGACGAGGGACCGGGAACCGTAGGTGTCCAGACCCTTGTGCGAGATCTGGGTGTCGCCGTGCAGGACCTCGACATCCTCGAAGGCCACGCCGAGCCGGTCGGCGACGATCTGGCTCCACGCCGTCTCGTGCCCCTGGCCGTGTGCCGAGGATCCCGTGACGACCTCGACCTTGCCGGTCGGGAGCATCCGGATGCTTGCGTGCTCCCAGCCGCCGGCACCGTAGGACAGTGACCCGAGCACCCGCGAGGGCGCCAGACCGCACATCTCGGTGAAGGTCGAGACCCCGAGGCCGAGCTGAACCGGGTCGCCCGACTCGCGGCGCTGCTTCTGCTCGGCGCGCAGGGCGTCATAGTCGAAGAGCTCCTTGGCCCGCTCGGTGGCGGCCTCGTAGTTGCCCGAGTCGTACTCGAGTCCGCACACCGAGGTGAACGGGAACTCCTCGTGCTTGATCCAGTTCATCTCGCGGATCTCGAGCGGGTCGACACCGACCTCGACGGCGAGCTCGTCCATGAGCCGCTCGATCGCATACGTCGCCTCGGGCCGACCGGCCCCGCGGTAGGCGTCGGTCCAGGTCTTGTTCGTGAAGATGTTCGTGCAGTTGAACTGATAGGCCGGGAACTTGTAGATCGCGTTGAACATGAACGCGCCGAGGATCGGGACGCCCGGCGTCACGAGGCCGAGGTAGGCGCCCATGTCGGCGAGGAGGTCGACCTTGAGCGCGGTGACCTTGCCGTCCTTGTCGGCGGCGAGAGTCAGTCGCTGCCACTGGTCACGCCCGTGGTGTGCTGCCATGAGGGACTCCGAGCGGGTCTCGGTCCACTTGGCCGGCTTGCGCAGGTGCCGGGCGACGAGGAAGGTGATGATCTCCTCGGGCGTGACCTGCAGCTTGCCGCCGAAGCCGCCGCCGACGTCGGGAGCGATGACCCGGACCTTGGACTCGGGCACCCCGAGAGTGAGGGAGAGCATGAGGCGCAGGATGTGCGGCACCTGGGTCGCGGACCACATGACGAACTGCTCGCCGGTCGGGTCGACGACGGTCGAGCGGGGTTCCATGAAGGCCGGGATCAGCCGCTGCTGTCGGTACTCACGCTCGATGACGATCCCGTCGGCACGGGCGGCCTCGATGGCCTCGTCGACGCTGCCGCCGGTCTCGGCTGTGGCCGAGTCGAACTGCCAGAAGGCGCTCTTGTTCGTGCCGAGGTCCGGGTGGGCGAGCACGGTGTCGTCGGCAGCCTCCTTGAGGTCGAGGGCGGCCGGCAGCTCGTCGTAGTCGACGTCGACGAGCTCGGCGGCGTCGCGGGCCTCGGCCAGGGTCCGAGCAGCGACTACTGCGACCACCTCGCCCGAGAACGCGACGCGGTCCACGGCGATCGCCGGGTGCGGGGGTGCCTTCTGGTCCGGCGTGATCGGCCACGCGGTGGGCAGGGATCCCTGCTGGTCGGCGACGTCCTGGCCGGTGAGCACCGCATACACACCTGGAGCGGTCTTCGCCTCGGAGGTGTCGATGTTCGTGATCGTCGCGTGGGCGAACGGGCTGCGCACCATGACGAGGTGCACCATCCCGGGCAGCTGGATGTTGTCGGTCCACTTGGTGCGACCGGTGATGAGGCGCTCGTCCTCCTTGCGGGTGCGGGCCTTGCCGATCTCGCGCTCGTTGTCGCTGGTGTCGACGTCCTTCCGCTCTTCGATGAGGTCCTCGACTGCGTCCGGGCTGACGGTCATGACTGCTCTCCTCCCGCTGCGCTCGCCGTGGCGGAGGCGCCCTGCTGCACGGCCTTGACGATGTTGTGATAGCCGGTGCACCGGCAGAGGTTGCCCTCCATGCCCTCGCGGATCTCGGCCTCGGAGGCGTTCGGGTTCTCGGTGACGAGGTCGACGGCCTGCATGATCATGCCGGGTGTGCAGAAGCCGCACTGCAGGGCGTGACAGTCGTGGAAGGCCTGCTGCATCGGATGCAGCCGGCCGTTCGTGGCGAGGCCCTCGATCGTCGTCACCTCGCGGCCGTCGGCCTGAACCGCGAGGACGTTACAGCTCTTCACGCTGCGGCCGTCGAGGTGGACGGTGCACGCGCCGCAGTTGCTCGTGTCGCACCCGATGACGGTGCCGACCTTCCCCAGCGTTTCCCGGAGGTAGTGGACGAGAAGCGTCCTCGGCTCGACGTCGTCGGAGTACGTGACCCCATCGACCTTCACGGAAATTCTCGGCACTGTTCCTCCTGCGTCGTTGCAGCTGCTCGGGAGCGAGCGGGTATGTCGGTACTCCGATCCAACCGTGACCTGGGTCACCTGACAAGGGGGCCGGGCCGATTCGTCAGGTCGATGGTCCCCAGGAGACCGTGCCACAACCTGGCAATTACCAGGTTGTGGCACGCCCCGATATCCGGTGTCCCCCGTCGAGGAGCGGCACTAACGTGGCGCTCGTGGGAGCTCGCTTCGATCACCTCGTCGTCTCGGTCACCGATCTCGAGGCCGCCATGACGCGCTGGCAGGAGGCAGGGCTCCCGGCCCACCCGGGGGGCCGGCACCCCGGTGGCACGGTCAACGGGATCGTGCGAGGGCCACGGGCGGCCTATGTCGAGCTGATCAGCACCCTCGATGACGCGGACCCGGAGGCACCCTGGGTGCAGCGGGTGCGTGGTGACCAGGGTCCGCTCGGCTTCGCCATCGCCGTCGATGACATCGGGGCAGCCAGGGATGCCGTCATCTCGGTGGGACTCTCGCCCGGCGCCGTCACCGAGGGAAGCCGCGAGACTCCCGACGGGACGACGCTGCGGTGGCGGATGTGTCAGGTCGGCGAGCGACCCTTCGACCCCGAGCTGCCGTTCCTCATCGAGTGGGTCACACCGATGCCGGCTGGGCCGGCGGACGGCCCGGTCCTCGAGAGCGTGTCCCTCGAGATCGGCCCGAGCACCCACGCCCGGGACCGGCTGCTGGCGATGCTTCACGCCGTCGGCTTCCCCGAGGTGCCCGGCACCGTGCCGTGGAAGACGTTCTCGGACGGCGAGGTCGTCATCACCCTGCCGGCCACCGATGCCGAGGTGCAGGAGTGGGAGCGCTCCCAGGGCGGGAGCGCGTCCTACCTGCGCATCGGCGATCCCGAGGTCGAGGAGGCAGCACCCGAGATGCTACGGATCGGCCAGGTCGGTTTCGGCCTCCCGGGCGGCGACGGGTCCTGGGGTGAGCTCGACGGGCTGAGCTTTGCGACCCACCCGGATGTCCGCAGCCATGTCGGCCACATCCTGCTCCCGGCTGTCGAGACCCACTTCGCGGCACGTCCTGCAGACCTGGTGGAGTGGCCGCACCCGCATCCGGGGCGCGATCCCCTCGAGGAGGAGTACTCACGCTGCCTCGACCCCGGCAAGTACCAGATCATCGCTGCCCGCGTCCGGGCCTGGGCGTCAGCGCTCGCCGAGGCTGGAGTCGCGGACCAGGTCGATCACGCGTCGGGATTCGACATCGTGCCCCGCCGCGAGGGCGCGCTCCCGGTGACGGTCACGCTCACCGACTTCGAGGGTGTCGAGGGCAACGGGGTGACACTGTCCGTCCGCGACACCGCCCTCGAGCGCCTGCCGGACTGTGGCTGCGATGCCTGTGACTCCGGATCCGCGGACCTGCTCACCCAGGTCGACGAGCTCCTCCTGCACATCGTCGACGGCGGGGTGCTCCAGGTCGGCGACGGACGGGGCCGGGTCGTGCAGAGCACGGCCTCCGGTTGGAGCGCATCGGGGAACTTCGGACGCGAGGAGCCGGAGCAGTGGCTGCGTGATGCGCGGGAAGGGCGCAGCCGACTCACCGTCGTGGAAGGCGCGCCCTGGCTCTGAGCGCTGACCGCCCGCTGGGGCACTGCGCTGGGCGTCTACCCCGTGCGTGAGGAATCCGTTCAGCTCACCGAGCGGTGCGCCCAGAGATCTCTGAGCAGGGCGATCTCCGCCAGGTGGTGGATTGCCTCCCGGTTGATGTGGAGGACGAGCGTGATCATCGGCTCGTCCTGCCATGGCCCTTCAGCAGGACCGACCGGTCGCCAGAGGGTCTCGTCAGTCAGACCGCGTACGCCCTCGGTCCAGCGTCGGTATGCATCGTCCAGCTGGGCGAGCCCCTCCGCTGCCGTGCCTGCGTAGTCCCATGTCGCGTACTCCGACTCCGGGCCGCCGAAGTGGCTGTGGGTCCGGGCGCCGAAGACGCCCACGACGATGTGTGCCATCCGCCAGGCGATGGAGGTCAGAGGGGCCGGGGTCGGTTCGGGCATGGCCCAGTCGATGAGCCAGTCCCCTGCGCCGGCGCGGTAGTTCACAGACTCCGGCGCGGCGTCGTCCTGAGGTCGCACCGTCCAGGCTCCCGGCGCCGGCCCCCAGCGGTACTCCTCGTCGGTCAACCCCTCGAGACGGGGCCGGGCATGGTACTTCCAGTGCCACTCGAGCTGTTCGCCGAGTGCTGTCACGAGCTCGGACATCGCTGCTCCTCAGGTGGTGGGGTCTGGGTCGGCGGACCGTGACTGCAGGCCGGGCGCATCGTGCTCCTCGTGGCCGCCGTGGATCGGGCCGTCGGTGGTGGAGAGGCGGTCGCCGTCCCCGCCCCACTGGAGGGCGATGATCTCGGCAGCGATGCTCACCGCCGTCTCCTCCGGGGTGCGCGCGCCGAGGTCGAGGCCGATCGGTGAGGACAGCCGCGCCAGCTCTGCGTCGGTGAGTCCCACGTCGCGCAACCGGCTCAGCCGGTCCTCGTGGGTGCGCCGCGAGCCCATCGCGCCGATGTAGGCGACCTCGGGGAGGCGCAGCGCGATCTCGAGGACAGGCACGTCGAACTTCGGGTCGTGGGTGAGGACGCACATGACGGTGCGTGGGTCGATCCGGCCGGCGTCCACCTCGTCCTGGAGATAGCGGTGCGGCCAGGTGACGACGACCTCGTCGGCGTCGGGGAAGCGGGATGCGGTGGCGAAGACGGGTCGGGCGTCGCAGACCGTCACGTGGTACCCGAGGAACGAGCCGATCCGGGCGACCGCGGCGGCGAAGTCGATGGCGCCGAAGACGAGCATCCGCGGTTTGGGCGCATAGCTCGAGACGAACACGCGCATACCCTCTCCGCGGCGTTCGCCGTCCGGACCGTAGGTGAGCGTCGCGTTCCGGCCGGTCGCGAGGAGGCCGCGGGCGTCGTCGGTGATCGCGTCGTCGGCTCGGGGGGAGATCGAGAGGGTCTGCGCGTGCGACTCCCCCGGACGCACGACGACACGTCGGCCGAGGATGTCGGGGTCAGGGTGCTCGATCACGGTGGCCACAGCGACCGGGCGGCCTGCCTCGATGTCGGCGGCGACCTCACCGAGCTCGGGGAACGATTCCCGTGACACGGATTCCACGAAGATGTCGAGGATGCCGCCGCACGTCAGCCCGACGCTGAAGGCGTCGTCGTCGCTGACGCCGTAGCGTTGGAGGACCGGCTCGCCGGACTCGAGCACCTGCTGCCCGAGCTCATAGACGGCGCCCTCGACGCAGCCCCCGGACACCGATCCGACGGCCTCCCCGTCCTCGCTCACGAGCATCGAGGCGCCGGCCGGCCGCGGTGCCGACCGCCACGTCGCGACAACGGTTCCCATGGCTACGGACTGCCCGGCCTCCCACCACGGGAGCAACCGGTCGAGGACCTCACGCACGCACAGCCTCCTCTCGGCCGATCTGCGCGTTGACCGCACGGATGACGGCAGCGAATGCGGCGAGCGAGTGCCCCGCCACGAACTCATCACAGTGTGGCAGGGCCGCGACGATCCCGCTCTGGATCGGCTCGTAGCCCGCCCGACCCCGGTGCGGATTCATCCAGATGACCCGGTGCGCGAGACGGCGCAGCTGGCGCAGCTGCTCGGCGAGGTCTGCGGGGGAGCCACGCTCCCAGCCGTCGCTGGCGATGACGACGACGGCGCCGCGTGCCGTGCCCCGCCGTCCCCAGCGGGTGAGGAACACCCTCAGTCCGTCAGCGAGGCGGGTGCCCCCCGACCAGTCCGGGATGAGCTCTCCGGCGCCGATGATCGCGCGGTCCGGGTCGGGGTGCGCGAGCGCGCGCGTGATGTGGGTGACGCGCGTGCCGAGGGTGAACGTCTCCACGGGTGTCTCCGTGCGGGACATGTGATGGGCAAGACGGAGCAATGCATCTGCATAGGAGCTCATCGACCCTGAGATGTCGAGGAGCAGGACGACTCGGCGCGGACGAGTTCCCCTTTGCCGCCAGTGGATCCGCGCCGGCTCCCCCAGGTTGCGCAGCTGGGCCCGCAGTGTCCGGCGGGCGTCTACCCGCCCGGATGCCGATGGGGTATGCCGGTGCGCCCTCCGCGTCGGACGGACGGCCGGGAGGGTCGAGAACATCGCGCCGAGGCGGCGTCGCTCGATCGTCGACAGCTCGGCGATGTCCCGGTTCCGGAGGATCTCTGTATCGCTCGCCATCGCGCGGATCGCCTCGGTGTCCTCGTCGCCTGCTCCGCCCTCGCCCTCGCTGGCCGGCAGGTCCGAGTGCAGGACGACGGGCTGGGGCCGCGGAGCCTTGACCCCGGACCGCAGGCCGCTGAACCACGCCGTATAGACCTGGTCGTAGCGCGCAAGGTCGGTCGGGCTGGCGCACAGGGTGGCCCGCCCTGCCCAGTACGTCGCCGCCTGGTCATCGATGCCGACCGTCGCGACCGCCCGCAGGTAGGTCTGCTCCCGGTCGGCGGTCACCGGCACTCCGGCCGCCCGCAGCGCCCGGGCGAACCCGAGCAGGATCTCCTCCGGCGGGTGGATGACGGTGGCGGACATCAGTTCTGGTCCTGGGCCCGCGACTCAGCGGGTGAGCATCCGGTCGAGGGCGAGCTTGACCCGCTCGGCGTCCTCCCGGTACTTGACCGCGACGCCGAGGGTCGCTGCCGCGGTCTCGACGTCGAGCTCGCGCACCCCGAGCTCGGTGAGGGCACGCGCCCAGTCGAGGGTCTCGGCAATCCCCGGCGGCTTGAGCAGGTTCTCGTCGGATCGGATCGCGTGGGTCGCGCGGACCACCTGCTCGGCGAGGGCAGCCGGGACCTCGGGCGCCCGGGACGCGACGATGTCGAGCTCGCGCTGCAGGCCGGGGTGCTCCAGCCAGTGATAGAGGCAGCGCCTCTTGAGCGCGTCGTGCAGCTCACGGGTCCGGTTCGAGGTGAGGACGACGACCGGCGGTGTCGCGGCGCTCACCGTGCCGATCTCGGGGATCGTCACCTGCCAGGTAGAGAGAACCTCCAGGAGGAAGGCCTCGAACTCGTCGTCGGCACGGTCGATCTCGTCGATGAGCAGAACGACCGGAGCCTCCCGGAGCGCGCGAAGGATCGGCCGGGAGAGAAGGAAGCGCTCGTCGAAGAGCTCGCCCTCGACCTGCTCGAGCTGATCGGAGCTCGCCGCGCGGGTGGTGGCCTCGACCGCGCGCAGGTGGAGGATCTGCCGCGGGAAGTCCCAGTCATAGAGCGCCTGGGTCGCGTCGATGCCCTCGTAGCACTGGAGCCGGACGAGTGGGATGTCGAGCGCCTCCGCCAGGGCCTCGGCGAGTGCGGTCTTGCCCGTCCCGGGCTCGCCCTCCATGAGGAGGGGACGGGCCAGCCGCAGGCTCAGCCACGCGACGGTCGAGAGCTCCGGGCTCGACAGATAGCCGGTCGCGGCAAGCGCAGTCTCGAGGTCGCCGGCGGTCGGATAGGCCTCACGAGGGTCCATGGTCCAACTCTGCCACGTGGCCGTGCTCCCCGGCACCGTCCCGTCGCGCGGGGGCCTCAGCGCGAGAGGAGGTCGCGGGCGATGACGATCCGCTGGATCTGGTTGGTGCCCTCATAGATCTGGGTGATCTTGGCGTCGCGCATCATGCGCTCCACCGGGTAGTCCTTGACGTAGCCTGCTCCACCGAGGAGCTGGACCGCGTCGGTCGTCACACGCATGGCCGTGTCGGAGGCGAACAGCTTGGCAGCCGCGCCGGAGGCTCCCATGGTGGGCGCCTCCTCCTCGATCTCCACGGCCGCGGCGTGTGTGAGCAGGCGGGCCGCGCGGATGGCGACAGCCATGTCGGCGAGCATGAACTGGATGCCCTGGAAGTCGGCGATGCGCTGGCCGAACTGGGTCCGCTGCTTGACGTACTGCGTCGCGACGTCGAGCGCGCCCTGCGCGATGCCGACGGCTTGCGCGGCAACCCCTGTGCGGGTGCGGTCGAGAGTTCCCAGCGCGAGCTGGATGCCCTGACCTGGCTCACCGATGAGCCGGTCCTCGGGAACGATGACGTTGTCGAGATAGACCTCGGTGGTCGGCGAGCCCTTGAGGCCCATCTTGCGTTCCGGGGTCCCGAAGGTGAGCCCGGCGTCACCACGTTCGATGACGAAGGCCGAGATCCCGCGGCTCCGTGCGTCCGGGTCGCTCACGGCGAAGAGCACATACACGTCCGCGACCCCGCCGTTGGTGATCCACCGCTTCGTGCCCTTGATCCGCCAGCCCTCGTCGACCCGAGTGGCCCGGGTCGACATCGAGACGATGTCACTGCCGGCCTCGGGCTCGGAGAGGGCGAAGGCACCCAGTGCCCGCCCCTCCGCGATGGGCCGCAGCCATCGCTCGTGCTGCTCCGCGGTGCCGCCGAGCAGCAGCGGCCAGGAGAAGAGCTCGTTGCCGCCGGAGACCTGCTGGGTCGTCGCACACACCCGGGCGATCTCCTCGGCGATGACGGCGCAGGTCAGCGCATCCGCACCGACACCGCCATAGGTCTCGGGGATGACCGGCGCGTGCAGCTGGCTCTCGACGAGCGCCTGGTATCCCTCGGTGGGGAACCGGGCCTCGTCATCGACCACGGCGGCGTACTGGGCGATCCGTTCGTCAGCGACGCTGGCCGCCAGCGAGCGGATCTCGTCGAGCTCCTCCCCCATGGGCCCTAGATCTCCTCGTTCAGGCGGAGTGCGCGGATCGCGTTCTCCTTGAAGATGAGGGGTTTGACCTCGTCCTTGATCTCGAGCGCCGCGAAGTCGTTGATCCACCGGTCGGTGTCGAGGACCGGGTAGTCGGTGGCGAAGAGGACCTTGCGCCTGAGCTGGGCGTTGGCCGCCTTGACGAGCTGCGGCGGGAAGTACTTGGGCGACCAGCCGGACAGGTCGATGTAGGCGTTGGGCTTGTGCGTGGCGATGGTGATCGCCTCGTCCTGCCACGGCACCGACGGGTGGGCCATGATCACGGTCATATCCGGGAAGTCTGCGCAGATGTCGTCGAGATAGAGCGGGTTGGAGTAGCGCAGCTTGACGCCGGCGCCGCCGGGCATGCCGGCACCGATGCCGTTCTGGCCGGTGTGGAACAGGGCAGGCAGACGGTACTTGGCGAGCACCGCATACAGACCGTCGGCGGAGCCGTCGTTGGGGGCGAAGTTCTGGAGGGACGGGTGGAACTTGACCCCGCGGACACCCTTCTCGACGATGAGGCGCTCGAGCTCCTCGGCTCCCTGCGCGCCACGGGACGGGGCGATCGAGGCGAATGGGATGAGGACGTCGTTGTGGCGGGCGGCGCCGTCGGCGACCACGTCGTTGCTGATCGGCGGGTGCCCGGTGACCGGCTCGGTGTCGACGGTGAAGATGACCGCGGCGATGTTGCGCGAGCGGTAGTAGTCGGCGATCGCGTCGATGCTCGGGGTGCGGTCGCCGGACTTGAAGTACTTCGCGGAGGCGTCGAGGAAGCGCTGCGGCAGGGCGGTGTAGCCGTCGTCGTCGATCTCGACGTGGACGTGGACATCGATCGCCGTGAGGTTCTCGAGGTCAAGGGCGTGCTGGGTCATGACGTCTCTCCTTGGGTGGGAATGGCGCGGAGCTGGTCCTTGCGGATCTTGCCGCTGGCTGTCGTGGGCATCTCAGCGATCATCTCGATGGTGCGGGGGATCTTGTACCGAGCCAGACGCCCGGACAGGTGGTTCGCGATGGTGTCGACGTCGATGGTCGCTCCTGGCCGTGGACGGACGAAGGCCTTGGGGACCTCCCCCCACCGCTCGTCGGGGATGCCGACGACGGCGACGGTGTCGACCTCGGGCAGCTCGAGGATGACGGCCTCGATCTCGGCGGGATAGACGTTCTCGCCACCGGAAATGATCATGTCCTTGAGCCGGTCGGTGATGAAGAGGAAGCCGTCCTCGTCGCGGTACCCCATGTCACCGGAGCGGAACCAGCCGTCGTCGGTGAGAGCCTGCTCGGTGGCCTCGGGCCGGTTCCAGTAGCCGGCCATGACGTTGGGGCCCTGCGCGAGGATCTCACCGACGGCTCCAGGCTGGACGTCCTGACCGTCGGCGTCCACGACCCGCAGGTCGGAGAAGAAGTGCGGCAGTCCTGATGAGCCGACGCGCTCGGGCCCGAACCGCGCCGGGAGGCTGGTCGCGCCGGGAGAGGTCTCGGTCATGCCGTAGCCACAGGTGAACGCCAGACCTCGGTCCTGGTAGGCGTCGACGAGGCGGCGGGTGATTGCCGAGCCGCCGCAGGTCAGGGTCTGCAGCGAGCTGAGGTCGGTGCTGTCCCAGCGTGGGTGGTCGGCCATCATCTGGAACGTCGTCGGCACTCCGCTGAGCATGGTGATCCCGTGCTTCTCGATGAGGTCGAGTGCCAGACCTGGGTCGAACTTGGTCTCCAGGACCACGCAGCCACCCTTGAGCAGGACGGGCAGGGTCCCCATCGTCAGGGACGCCACGTGGAAGAGCGGCGAGATCATCAGCGCCACCGAGTCGCTCGGCAGGTCGTAGTCGACAAGGACGTTCATGCAGTTCCACGTGATGTTGCCGTGGGTGAGCACCGCACCCTTGGGTCGTCCCGTGGTCCCTGACGTGTAGAGGATCAGCGCCGGGCCCTCGAGCACGACCGGCTCGTCGATGTGAGCCGAGTCCGCCGCGGCGATCCCGTCCTCGAACGACTCCGCCTCACCTCCGTCGCCGACAACCACCCGTGCCTCGACCGCGGAGCCCTCGGCTCCACCCACCGCGAGGTGACTGAGCTCCTCGGCGTGGACGAGGAGTCGGGCCCCGCAGTCCCTGAGGATGTACTGCACCTCAGGCACCGCGAGCCGGGTGTTGATCGGCACGAACACCGCGCCGAGCAGACCCGCCGCGAACAGCGTTTGAAGGTAGGCCGGGTGGTTCTCGCCGAGGTAGGCGACTCGGTCGCCCCGCCCGATTCCCTTGCCGCGCAGGTAGTTCGCCACCCGGTCGACCCGGTCGGCGAGCTGGTCGTGGGTGATGGTCTGGCCGCCGGCGACGAGCGCGGGGCGTCCTGCTGACTTGATCCGGCGCCGGGTGGGCCAGCTGCCCAGACCTGCGTTGCGCATACCGATCGGTCCTCTCAGGTCGAGGAGGCCTGGGGCTCAGGCGTAGAAGCGGTAGAGCGAGCGGGTGACGGCTGCCGGCTTCTCGGAGCCCTCGACCTCGATCGTCTGGTCGACGGTGAGCTGGATGCCGCCGCCACCGACCGGAGTGGCCTCGACGATCGTCGCCGCCATGCGCACGCGGGCGCCGGCCTTGACCGGAGAGATGAAGCGGACCTTGTCCAGGCCGTAGTTCACCTTGGTCTTGACGCCCTCGACGTCGAGCAGCTCGGTCCACATGGGCACGGCGAGCGACAGGGTGAGGAACCCGTGGGCGATCGGAGCACCGAAGGGGCTCTCGGCCGTGGCCCGCTCGGGGTCGACGTGGATCCACTGGTGATCGTCGGTGGCGTCGGCGAAGGTGTTGATGCGGTCCTGGGTCACCTCGTACCAGCTCGAGGTGCCGAGGTCACGGCCGGACAGCTCCTTGGCCTCGTCGAAGGTCACGGTCAGCATGGAAGTCTCCTTGGAAGTCTTGGGTTGATCAGGGGTATGCGTCGCGCACCCCGGCACGACGCGGTGGGTCATGGGAGCGCGGCTCAGCCGCGCTGCAGCTCCTCCGGGAGCGGCGGGAACTTCTCACCCACCGACTGCGAGTTGGCCGTGATCTCGTCGGCGATGCCGGCAAGATCCTCCGCGGACCAGCCGCCGTCCTGGAAGCGGGTGTCCACCGGCTCAGGGTGCGACCAGACCTGCAGGCGGTCACCACCGACACCGATCGCCTGGCCGGTGATTCCGGCGGCAGCATCGGAGACGAGGAACGTGATGAGGCCGCAGGCGTCGTCCGGGGTGCCGAAGCCGAGGTCCTTGCGGAAGAAGTCGGGCATGGTCTCGCCCTTGTCCATCGCCTCGATCGCCGCCGCGAAGTAGGGCACGGTGCGGGTCATCTCGGTGGCAGCCACCGGCACGACAGCGTTGACGGTGACGCCGGCCCGCTTCATCTCCATGGCCCAGGTGCGGACCATTCCGACGATGCCGGCCTTGGCGGCGGCGTAGTTGGTCTGGCCGAAGTTGCCGCGCTGCCCGGTCGGGGACCCGATGGTCACGATGCGACCCGGGACCTCGTTCTCCTTGAAGTAGGCATAGGCGGCCCGCACGCAGGTGAAGGTGCCGCGCAGGTGCACGTTGATGACGGTTTCGAAGTCATCGTCGGTCATCTTGAGGATCGACTTGTCGCGCAGTACGCCGGCGTTCGTCACCAGGGCGTCCAGGCGGCCGAACTGCTCCACCGCGGCAGCGACGAGCTTGTCCGCCGTCTCGGTCGGACCGACCGGAGCCGCGACCGCATAGGCGCGACCGCCGGCAGCGGTGATCTCATCGACGACGGACTGCGCGGCAGCCTCATCCACGTCATTGACGACGACCGCAGACCCAGCCGCGGCGAGCGCCTTGGCATAGGCAGCCCCGAGGCCGCGTCCCGAACCCGTCACAATCGTGACCTTGCCATCCAGCATCATTGCCACACTCCATCGCTCACCCGCTTGCGCGGCCGGTCAAGTCGCCTCTCATCCTTGACCAATTCGTTGAACTTGTCAATCATTACGTTAGGCATCTTTGTGAGAGGATGTGCCCCGTGAAGAAGACCGACGCCACCGCACCGGCGGGTCCGCCCCGTGACACCGATGAGCTGTGGTCGTCGACCCTCGCCGCAGAGACTCCGTTCCTCCTGGCCCGGGCCCGGGCACTCGTGGTCAAGGGGTCCAACCAGGTGCTCCGGGAGCTCGGCCTGAACGTGCGCACCTTCTCCCTGCTGTGGCTGACGACCGAGGACTACTCCCCCACCCAGCGCCAGCTGAGCGACTTCCTCGACCTCGACCCGAGCCAGATCGTTGCCCTCATCGACAGCCTCGAGAGCCAGGGCCTGGTCGAGCGTCGACTCAACCCCGCCGACCGCCGGATGCGTCAGATTGTCGCCACCACCCGGGGCCGGAAGCTGCTCACCAAGGCCCGCGCAGCAGTGGACGAGTCGACGGCCCGCACTCTCGGCGCCCTGTCCGCGGATCAGCAGGACCAGCTCCGGGAGCTCCTCCTCGCCGTCAACCAGGCGACCCCGTACTACGAGTAGCCCCTGCCGACTGGCTCCTACGTCGCGTCGACGACAAGGGTCTCCATCACCGAGCGAGTGCGCTCCGGGATCGGGGTCGGGCGTCGGGTCGTCTTGTCGACGAAGACGTGGACGAAGCGGCCCTCCGCGATGAGGGTGCCGTCGCCCCTCGTCATGGCGAGCTCCCACGTGACGCTCGAGGTGCCGAGCCTGCCGACCCGCAGCCCGATCTCGAGGGTGTCGGGGTACTCGGCCGACTCGAGATAGCGGCAGCCTGACTCGACGCAGAGTCCGATCGGGGCGTCGCTGTCCGGCGAGATCGTGAGCCCCGCGTGCTCGATCATCCAGGCGTTGATGACCGTGTCCATCGCGAGGTAGTGCACGGTGTTGTTCACGTGACCGTAGATGTCGTTGTCGTTCCACCTGGTCTGGAACGGTGCGCGGTGCGGATAGCCGGCCAGGGCGTTCTCTGCCATGCCGCCCATCCTGCCAGCGCCGGCACCCGCGTCGCGCAGAAGTCCCTGGCTGACAGACCACGGGACGGACGACATCCGAGGAAGGAGCGACCTCCTCAGCGCACGGCAAGAACCGAACGTCGCTGCGCGTCCCGCTTCGCCTCGGCCACGTGACGGGCAATCGAGACCGGATCGTCCAACTCCCTCCAGACGATCCGCACGAACTCGTAGCCGAGCCGCCGGATCCTCTTCTCGCGGTCCTTATCTGCACCGATCGCGACCTTGCCCTCGATGCCCTCGTACTTCATCAGGCCGTCGAACTCGACGACCACGCAGCCGTCGACGAGGAAGTCGACCCGCCCGAGCAGGGTGCGACCTTCGCGCACCTCGAACTGCGGGATCACAGCGAAACCGGCATCGAGCAGGATGATCCTGGTCCTGCTCTCCCCGATCGACTCCGAGCGGGCATCGGCTGCTTCGACGGCGGCCCGAACCCGACGACGCCTCGCTGCCGGCACCAGCTCGACTGCAGCCGCCAGGCCCTCGATCGTGCACTTGCCGAGATGCAGCGCGCTGTCCATCGCGCACACTCCGGCCTCAAAGCCATCCCTGGCAGCAACCTGCACGCACGCGGCCTCCGCGCCGACAAGCCGGACGTCGCCGTAGCGGTAGGTGTCCGCGTCACTCTGGGAGAGCAGCCTCATCCCACCCCGGACAGCCTGCGGCCCGGACTGGCTCTCCACGACAACCACGTCCCGCGGTGCCTTGAAGAACGAGATGCCGTGCAGAGCCAGTGCGGAATGATGACTCGCCCGATCCGGAAGCCCGCGCGGCCGCGGAGGACGACTCCGCAGCACCGCGTGAACGCGAAGCCGGTACTGGGCGTCGGGACTGGCGGCCGCATACACGTCCGAAAGCACGTATGCACGGTGACGCAGTCGCGTCACCTGCCCACTCCTCACCAACGCTGTGAGGTCGTTTCCCGTGAGGCCGAGGCGGGTCGCCTCCTCGAAGGTGAACACCCCTTCCTGCATCGCAGCCATCGTCCGAAGTCGCAAATCCATGGCTGCCAGTCTGTGCTATTTGCCGCTGTTTGACATCGATCCACATCGTTCAGTGTGGATAAGTGGATAACTGCCGTCCCTGCGTTGTCGGCTGCTCCGCCCACTGTCGCGCAATCCGGCTGACGTCGTCTGGTCCGCATCCTGTCGGCAATTGCCGACACCGCGCGGAGGGAACGACGGAGGACGGAGTAGGCGACCACCAGCGGACTAGGCGACCTCAGCTGAGGAAGCGACGCGGACGTCGGTGACACCCGGAGAAGTCGGCCAGACGAAGGGCCAGCGGGCAGGGAGATTCCGCGGGAACGGCGAAGGGCCCCGGGGGAACCGGGGCCCTTCGTCTGCGGGTGGCAGGTGCAGGATTCGAACCTGCGTAGCTTTCGCGATGGATTTACAGTCCACTTCCATTGGCCGCTCGGACAACCTGCCTGGTGCGCATGGAAGGATAGCAAGTCAGCACCGGTCTGCCGAAATCGAGCGGGCCGGCCAACGGTACGAACCACACCGATCCCCCACGAGAAGGAGTCCGACCATGGCTGACAGCAGCTTCGACGTCGTGAGCAAGTTCGACAAGCAGGAGGTCGCCAACGCGGTGAACACCGCCGCCAAGGAGATCGCCAACCGCTACGACTTCAAGAACGTCGGCGCGAGCGTGGAGCTCTCGGGTGAGGTCATCAAGATGGAGGCCAACACCGAGGAGCGCTGCAAGGCCGTCCTCGATGTCGTCCAGACCTGGCTCGTCAAGCGCGGAGTCTCCCTCAAGCACCTCGACGTCCCCGAGGCCGGGCCACGCCTGTCCGGCAAGGAGTACAAGCTCGACGCCCCACTCAAGGAGGGCATCTCGAGCGAGAACGCCAAGAAGGTCACCAAGCTGATCCGCGACGAGGGTCCGAAGTCGGTCAAGACCCAGATCCAGGGCGACGAGATCCGCGTGACGTCCAAGTCCCGCGATGACCTCCAGGCCGTGCAGCGGCTCCTCAAGGAGGCCGACTTCGACTTCGCTGTGAGCTTCACGAACTACCGCTGATCCGCTGACTCACGTGAGCAGCCAGGCCGACAGCCGGCCCACCCGTGCAGAACGGATGGGCCGGCTGCCCTATACCCGCAGGCACACCAGGGTCATGCTCGGGTCGGGCACCGGGTGGGCCCTCGACGCGATGGACGTCGGGCTCATCTCCTTCGTCGGTCTGGCCATCGCGACCCAGTGGGACCTGAGCACGACGGAGCAGTCGTGGCTGCTCTCGATCGGCTTCGTCGGGATGGCACTCGGCGCGACCTTCGGCGGGCTGCTCTCGGACCGCTTCGGAAGGCGCACCGTCTTCGCTGCGACCCTCGTCGTCTATGGGCTCGCGACCGGGGCCTCGGCCCTCGTCAACACCCTCGCCGCGCTGCTTCTCCTGCGGTTCCTCGTCGGCCTGGGCCTGGGGGCTGAGCTACCCGTCGCCTCGACCCTGGTCAGTGAGCTCTCACCGACCCGGATCCGCGGCCGCCTCGTCGTCATCCTCGAGTCCTTCTGGGCGCTGGGGTGGATCCTCGCGGCCCTCATCGGCTTCTTCATCGTGCCCCTCTCCGAGGACGGCTGGCGCTGGGCCTTCCTCGCCGGTCTCGTGCCGGCGATCTGGGCCGTCGTCGTCCGGTGGGGCCTACCGGAGTCGCCACTGTTCCTCGAACGGCGCGGCCGGGTCGAGGAGGCCGAGGCGGTGGTGCGCTCCTTCGAGGAGTCTGCAGGGGTGCCGCACGCGGAGAGCCGACCGCTGCCAGCGGTCGCGCCGAAGACCCCTGGTGAGCTGTGGTCCCCGAACTACCGGGTGCGCACGGCCGGTATCTGGATCGTCTGGTTCTGCGTGAACTTCTCGTACTACGGCGCGTTCATCTGGTTGCCGACACTGCTCTATGCCCAGGGCTTCGACCTCGTCCGGTCGTTCGGCTACACCCTGATCATCACCCTCGCCCAGCTGCCCGGGTATGCGGTGGCCGCGTTCCTCGTCGAGACCTGGGGACGACGTCCCACGCTTGCGGCCTTCCTCATCGGCTCCGGCCTGGCGGCCGGGGCGTTCGGCATGGCCGGCGAGGTCTGGCAGATCCTCCTGGCCGGCTGCGCGCTGTCGTTCTTCAACCTCGGCGCCTGGGGCGCCCTCTATGCCATCACTCCGGAGATCTATCCGACCTCGGTGCGCGGATCCGGCGCCGGCGCGGCGGCCGGATTCGGACGGATCGCCTCGATCGCCGCGCCTCTCCTGGTGCCGGTCGTCCTCGCCGCGTGGGGCAATGCCCTGCTGTTCGCCCTCTTCGGCGCGACGTTCGTCATCGGAGCGGCCGCCGCCTACTTCCTGCTTCCCGAGCAGGCCGGGACAAGTCTCGACACCGCGTGAGCGGCCCGTCGCATACCCCATCTGTCATGAACGGCGGGGAAAAGCGAAGCGCCCCGGACCGATCGGGTCCGGGGCGCTTCGATGTCAGGGTGTGAGCCGCGTCAGCGGGTCTCGCGGTGCTCGGTGTGCTTCTTGCATCGCGGGCAGAACTTGGCCAGCGCGAGCCGGTCCGGGGTGTTCCGGCGGTTCTTCTTCGTGATGTAGTTGCGCTCCTTGCAGTCCGTGCACGCCAACGTGATCTTGGGGCGGACGTCGAGGGACTTCTTAGCCATCGGGGGCAACCTTTGCTCTGAGTACTACGGGTGTTGAGAAACGTGCGATGTTCGTGCGCGCCGAGGGCGCGGGCACAAGGATCAATGGTACGCCGGAGGATGGGCTCCAGCGAAATCCAGTAGCGGGAGCGGGGCTCGATCCCGCGACCTCACGATTATGAGTCGTGCGCTCTA
>JAAYSB010000242.1 GCA_012518475.1 Intrasporangiaceae bacterium
CCGCCGCAGCAACGCGGTGCACGTCATCGTGGCCGAGCCGAACTCGAAGGCGACGGTCGTGTTCCGGCACACCGGCAGCGCCCAGGTGCTGGAGAACATCGAGGTCGACGTGCGTGACGGCGCCAAGCTGACCCTGGTGTCGTTGCAGGACTGGGCCGACGACGCGCTGCACGCGGCCGAGCACACCGCCAAGGTGGGTCGCGACGCGCACTACCGCCACGTGAACGTCAGCTTCGGCGGCGACCTGGTCCGCATGCACACCAACGTGTCCTACGACGGTCCCGGTGGCGAGGCGGAGCTCTTCGGCCTCTACTTCGCCGACGCGGGCCAGCACATCGAGCACCGGCTCTTCGTCGACCACGACGCCCCGCTCACCAAGAGCAACGTCGACTACCGCGGTGCCCTGCAGGGCCAGGACGCCCACGCGGTCTGGATCGGTGACGTGGTGATCCGCAAGGTGGCCGAGGGCATCGAGACCTACGAGAGCAACAAGAACCTCGTGCTCACCGAGGGTGCGCGCGCCGACAGCGTGCCCAACCTCGAGATCGAGACCGGCGAGATCGCCGGTGCAGGCCACTCCAGCACCACCGGCCGGTTCGACGACGAGCACCTGTTCTACCTCACCAGCCGCGGCATCGACCCGGTCGAGGCCAAGCGCCTGGTCGTGATGGGCTTCTTCATCGACATCATCCGTCGCGTCGGAATCCCCGACATCGAGGAGCGGCTCATCGCCGAGGTCGAGCGCGAGCTCTCCACCACCGTCGGGATCGCGCCCGCGGCGTCCGGTACGGAGGCCTGATGGCCTGGTCCCGGGCGTGCTCCGTCCTGGAGCTGGAGGACGACAAGCCCTTCTCGGCGGAGGTGGGCGACGAACTCGTCGCCCTCGTCCGGCACGAGGGGGAGTTGTTCGCCATCCGGGACGAGTGCAGCCACGGCCGCGTCATGCTCAGCCTCGGCGAGGTGGACGAGCGCACCATCGAGTGCTTCGCCCACGGCAGTCGCTTCGACCTGCGCACCGGCGAGCCGCTCGAGCTGCCCGCCACGCGCCCGGTCCCGGTCTACCCCGTCAACGTCGAGGGTGACGACGTGCTCGTCGACCTCGACAACCCCCTGAACTCGATCTAACCCAGCTACCAGGAGTCACCAGATCCATGTCCCTCGTCATCAGCGACCTGCACGTCGACGTCCTCACCGAGGACGGCCCCAAGGAGATCCTCAAGGGCGTCAACCTGACCATCAACCCCGGTGAGGTGCACGCCATCATGGGGCCCAACGGTTCGGGCAAGTCCACCCTGGCCTACGCCCTGGCCGGCCACCCGAAGTACCAGGTCACCTCGGGCACGGTGACCCTCGACGGCACCGACCTGTCCGAGCTCAGCGTCGACGAGCGCGCCCGCGCCGGCCTGTTCCTCGCCATGCAGTACCCGGTCGAGGTGCCGGGCGTTTCCGTGTCGAACTTCCTGCGCACCGCGAAGACCGCCATCGACGGCGAGGCCCCCAAGGTCCGCACGTGGGTGAAGCAGGTCAACGAGGCCATGACGGACCTCGGCCTCGACAACTCCTTCTCGGGTCGCTCCCTCAACGAGGGCTTCTCCGGCGGTGAGAAGAAGCGCGCCGAGATCGTCCAGCTCCAGCTGCTCAACCCGAAGTACGCGATCCTCGACGAGACCGACTCCGGGCTCGACATCGACGCCCTGCGCGTCGTGGCCGACGGCGTGAACCGCTACACGGCCCAGGCCGACCGCGGCGTCCTGCTGATCACGCACTACACGCGGATCCTGAACTACATCAAGCCCGACTTCGTGCACGTGTACGTCGACGGCCGCGTCGTCACCGAGGGCGGGCCCGAGCTGGCCGCACAGCTCGAGGAGACCGG
>JAAYSB010000243.1 GCA_012518475.1 Intrasporangiaceae bacterium
GAGCATGCGGACCTCGGCCGGGAGATAGTCGGTGCGGGGTGCGCGACGCATCCCCTCGGCGACGCTCAGCGGTTCCATCCATCCACCGTACGCCGGGCGCGGGCGCCGAGTCGTCGTTGTCTATTCACGGACCTGCGCGTCACATGCTCCCTCCCCGAGGGACTCCATCGCGGCGACCGTCCGGGCGTGGCTCTCGGGATGGGTCTGCGCGGTGGCGAGCCGGATCCGGTGGTCCTGCAGGTCGATCCAGGTCGGCTGATAGGTGAGCGTCGAGGAGATCGTGCCGTCCGCGTCGCGGGTGAGCTCGGCCTCGACGACGACCCCGTCCTGGGTCCCGGCGGGCAGGTTCGTGCCGGCCGGGCCCTGGTTGGAGAGGGAGTTGCCAAGGCCATAGAGGACATGCCGGCCGTTGATCGTCTCGCACGGCTGGACCAGGTGGACGTGGGTGCCGAGGATGAGGTCGACGGCGCCGCTGCCCAGCAGGTCCTGCGCGACGGCACGCTGATCGGCGGTCGGCTCGAGAACGTACTCCTTGCCCCAGTGCATGCTCACGACGACGAAGTCCGCTCCGCCCTTCCGGGCGCGCTCGGCATCGGCGGCGATGCCGTCGGCGCCGACCGCCGCCCAGAGCGCGTGCCGGAGCCAGGGTGCCTCCGTCGGGACGGTGGTGTTGGGGTCGGAGTTGTTGCGGATCGTGTAGGTATAGGCCAGGTGGGCCACGGTCGCGTCCCCGGCCGCCAGCAGGACGACGTCCTCAACGGACTCCTCGGTCGGGGCCGGGCCGGCCAGGGTGAGGCCGGCCCGGTCCATGACGGCGTGCGTGCTCGTGAGCCCGGCCAGGCCGTGGTCCCACGTGTGGTTCGAGCCGAAGTCGCAGCCGTCGTAGCCGGCTGCCCGCAGGCCATCGGCGAGCTGGTGCGGGGAGTTGAAGATGAAGGTGCGCCGCTCGCTCAGTTCCGTGTTGTCCTCGGAGAGCGGGGTCTCGAGGTGGCACAGGGCCAGATCGGCCCTGCTGAGCAGGGGCTCGACGTCGGCGAACATCGGCGCGAAGTCGAACTTGCCTACCCCGCCGCCGGCGTTGCGGTTGGCCGAGTTGAGAACCGGGACGTGGGGGAGGATGTCGCCGGAGGCGGCGATCGTCACCGACACCGGAGGGCGCGGACTCTCGGTCGCCGGCTGTGCCTCCTGCGACGCCTGCGTTGACTCAGGAGACGCAGAAGGCCGAGGAGACTCGCGGGACTCGGGAGCCTCGTCGGTCGCGTCAGGCGTCGGCGCGGTCGCCGGCCCGCCACCGCCGGCGTCAGGTGCCGGCGACTCGGTCGCCGTGTCCCGCGCTGCCCCCGGACCGGGTGTCTCGACCCGCTCGACGAGTCCGCAGCCGGACAGCAGCACGCCCGCAGCCAGCGCCCCGGCTGTGGCTCTGCGTGCTCGACTCCGCCCCATCGGTCCACTGTTTCACGGCACCGGACGCCGCCGGGCTGCGCCCGGTGCCGACGCGGCTGACATTGGATCGGGCGTACCGTGAAACCATGACGGCGAATTCCCGCGAGACCACCGCTGACGTGCTGAAAGTCGCGGTCGTCAACGACTACGAGATCATCGTCCGGGGGGTGGCGGCGATGCTCGCCGACCACGACTCGGTCGAGGTCGTCGAGCTCGACAGCGACCTCCCGGTGGCCCGGCCGGTCGACGTCGTGCTCTATGACGCGTTCGCCATGCCGTCCATCGAGGAGTCCGACGTCGTCGACCTCGTCGACCGGGCCAACGTCGGGACGGTCGTGCTCTACACGTGGCGCGCGAACCCCGAGACGGTCGCCCAGGCGCGCTCGCGCGGGCTCGGCGGCGTCATCGTCAAGGGCGAGCCGGTTGCCACCCTCGTGCAGCTGCTCCACGACGCCCACGACGGGAAGTTCGTCACGAGCGCCCACGTCGAGAAGGCCCCGCCCAAGGGGCAGCCGGCTGCCCGGCACTGGCCGGGCAAGGACGAGGGGCTGACCGCCCGTGAGGCCGAGGTCGTCGGCCTCATCACCCAGGGCCTGTCCAACCAGGAGATCGCTGAGCGGATGTTCGTCTCGATCAACTCGATCAAGTCCTACATCCGGGCTGCGTACCGGACCATGGGGGTCACCTCGCGCAGTCAGGCCGTGCTCTGGGGTGTCGAGAAGGGCCTGGCCCCCGAGCGCATCCGGGTCCTCCTCGACGGCGACGAGGCTCCGGCGGAGATCGTCTGAGCCCGACCAGTCATCCTCGCCTAGCATCTCTCGCATGGGTACCGATGCCGGAGCGCGCCGCAGACACCAGTCCTGGTGGGGACTGAAGCGCCCGGTCAAGCGGGCGGTCTCGCTGCCGGGAGTCAACCTCCTGGCCCACGCCGTGACGGCGGGTGCCCGCGGCACCGATGCCGCCGCCCGGCTGCCCGCCCCGATGGGGGTGCGCAAGGTCCAGGGACGCATCGACGACATCACCTATGTCATGAACGATCCCGCCCAGTGCATTATCGCCAAGGAGCTGTACTGGGGTGACGGCCGGCGGCCTCGGGCGCAGGACCAGTTCGCGCTCGACACCTTCGCTCGCCTCGCTCAGCACGCCGACCACGTCCTCGACATCGGCAGCTACACCGGAGTGTTCTCCGTCGTCGCCGCGAAGGTGAACCGGGCGGTCGCGGTCGAGGCGTTCGAGATCGTCCCGAGCAACTTCCTTGCCGCCTGGGGCAACGTCATCGCGAACGACCTCGTCGGCCGGATCGAGGTGCACCTCGAGGGCGTCGGCGCCGAGGGCGTTGTCCGGATGCCCGCGGCCACCTCCGGCTCGGCCCTGCCGGACTTCTGGTCCATCGACGACGCCGATGACGAGAGCGGCATCCGGGTCCCGGTCAGCACGCTCGAGACCGTCCTGGCCCGCTCGGCCGAGCGCCTCGAGTACGACCGCCGCCGGATCCTCGTCAAGGTCGACGTCGAGGGACACGAGAACGACCTCGTCACCGCCTCCGCCGATGTCATCCGCGCCGACCGGCCGACGTTCCTCATGGAGATCCTCCCGGACGCAGACGTCGCGCCGCTCCTCGAGGTCTTCGCTCGCCCCGGACCCGACGCGACCGGTCCGTATCGCTACTACGTCGTCACCGAGGACCGGCTCCGCGAGCGACCCACCCTCACCGCCGAGCGCACCTATCGCGACTGGCTCATCACCACGCTCGTCCCGGACGAGCTGACCGCCGTCGGCATCCCCACCGACGAGCTGTTCTGAACGCAGAGGGGGTATGCCCCTCAGACCGAGGTGCGCAACCGCACCTGCCGCTTGATCCGGCTGAGCATGGCGACCATGCCGCGCATCCGCAGCGGTGAGACGACCTCGGCCAGCCCGAACGTCATCGGCGCCTGGTCCTCGGTGCCGAGCACCTCGGCGACGGTGCGCCCGTCGAGACCCTCGTGGAGGATGCCGGCGAACCCGCGGGTCGTCGGCGCCTCCGGCGGAGCGGAGAAGAACAGCGAGACCACCTGGTCCTCGGTGGCGACACCGTCGTCCTCCCCGACCTCCACGGCGAGGAACAGCGGCGACTGGCACTCGTGGACCTGCTCGAGCTTCTCCGGAGCGTCGGCATAGCGCTGCGGCAGGTCCGGCAGCTCGTCACTGAATTCGAGGAGCAGCTGCAGCCGGTCGGCAGGGTCGATGTCGCGAAAGTCCGCGGCGATCTCGTCAAGGGGGGACGGCATACCCGCTATGTTCTCAGGTTGTCAGCGCTCGATCGGCACGCGGACCGTGTTGCCCCACTCGGTCCACGACCCGTCGTAGTTGCGCACGTTCTCGAAGCCGAGCAGGTGGGTGAGGACGAACCACGTGTGGCTCGAGCGCTCGCCGATCCGGCAGTACGCGACGACCTCGTCGTCGGCGCTCAGACCCTGCTCGTCGAGATAGATCGCCTCGAGCTCGGCGCGGGACTTGAAGGTGCCGTCCTCGTTCGCGGCACGCGCCCACGGCACCGACTTCGCCCCCGGGATGTGCCCGCCGCGCATCGCGCCCTCCTGCGGGTAGTCCGGCATGTGCAGCAGCTCGCCGGTGAACTCACCGGGGGAGCGGACGTCGACGAGCGGCTTGCCGAGGTGGTCGAGCACGTCGTCCTTGAACGCCCGGATCGGCGCGTCGTCCCGCGCGACGACCGGGTATGCCGCACTCGCCCCGGTCTCGACCGTCGGCACCTCGCGGGTCGTCTCGCGGCCCTCCTCGAGCC
>JAAYSB010000244.1 GCA_012518475.1 Intrasporangiaceae bacterium
CTCGGTGACAGCCAAGGGTGCGACCCGCCTGGACGGCAAGATCACCACGACCAGCGAGCAGGTTCGCAAGGACCTGGAGGCCGTGGTCCAGGCGATCGCCGACCAGGAGTCGTCCACCGCGGCAGTCTGACGGCCCCGGCCGGGAGCCGATTGGTTCCCGGCCGCCCTCAGCGGTGAGAATGTCGGCATGCTGACTGTCGACTTCGACCGATTCCCGGTAGGACCGGGCGACCGCGTCCTCGATCTCGGTGCCGGCCAGGGCCGACACACCTATGAGGTGCTCCGCCGTGGCGCAGAGGCTGTGGCCGTCGATCTCAACGAGAGCGATCTCGAGCAGGTCGAGGTGATGGTCGGCGCGATGGCCCTCGAGGGCGAGATCGAGATGCCCGCCACACCGGTCACGCACGCTGCGGATGCGCTCGCTCTGCCCCATCCCGACGGGCACTTCACCCGCGTCATCGCCGCCGAGATCCTCGAGCACATCCCCCAGGACGGCGCGGCCATCGCCGAGATCGTGCGCGTCACCGCGCCCGGCGGCCTCGTCGCCGTCACCGTGCCCCGCCGCTGGCCCGAGCAGATCTGCTGGCAGCTCTCCGACGAGTACCACGAGGTCGAGGGTGGACATATCCGCATCTACAAGGCCAGCGAGCTGCGCCGCATGCTCGAGCTCGCCGGTCTCGAGTTCACTGGCTCGCACCACGCCCACGCCCTGCACTCCCCGTACTGGTGGCTCAAGTGCGCCGTCGGGGTCGACAACGAGAACATCGCCACCCGGGCCTACCACCGCCTGCTGGTCTGGGACCTCATGTCCGCGCCGGCCCTGACCCGCACTGCCGAGCGGCTGCTCAACCCGGTGCTCGGCAAGAGCGTCGTCCTCTACTTCCGCAAGCCCCAGTGACCGACAACGGATGGGGTATGCCGCTCGCGGCTCTCCGGCAGACCGGCGCCTTCATCGCCGGCCAGCAGTACCCGAACGGTCAGATCCCCTGGTTCCAGGGCCATTTCGCCGATCCGTGGGACCACGTCGAGGCTGCCATGGCTCTCGGGGTCGTCGGGCGGACCGAGGAGTCGCGTGCGGCGATCGACTGGCTCGCCGCCACCCAGCGTGCCGACGGCTCGTGGCCGATGGAGACCGTCCACGACGGTCTGGCCGGCACGGACGCCGTCACCGAGGCGACCGCGGACTCGAACCAGTGCTCCTACGTCGCCGTCGGCCTCTGGCATGACTTCCTCGTCACCGGCGACCGGCGCCACCTCGAGCGGCACTGGGACATGCTCGACCGGGCCATCGAGCTCGTCGTGGCCGCCCAGCTGCCCAGCGGGGCGATCTCCTGGGGCATGTCGCCCATGGGGGAGTGGGTCGACGAAGCGCTGCTCACCGGCAGCTCCTGCATCGTGCTCTCCCTCGCCGCCGCCCTCGCGATCGCCGACACCCTCGGTCACGACCGCCCGCACTGGGCGCTGGCGCGGGACCTGCTCATCGACGCCGTTCAGGAGGGCGCGACCGTGCCACAACCTGGCAATTGCCAGGTTGTGGCACGGTTCCTCGACAAGAGCCGCTACTCGATGGACTGGTACTACCCGGTGCTCGGCGGTGCTGTCACCGGGGAGGCCGGCGACCGCCTCATCGACTCCCGCTGGGAGGATTTCATCGTCCCCGGATACGGCATCCGCTGCGTCGACGACCGCCCGTGGGCGACGCCTGCGGAGTCGTGCGAGCTCGTCATCGCCCTCGACATGCTGGGTCGTCGCGACGAGGCCCTGCGGATCCTGGGCGACGTCGAGATGCACCGGGACGACGACGGCGGCTACTGGACGGGCTATGTCTGGCCGGACGAGGCGATCTGGCCGGAGGAGAAGACGACGTGGACCGCCGCGGCCGTCGTCCTCGCGCACGATGCGGTGTTCTCCGTGACCCCTGCGAGCGGGATGTTCCGCTCGCTCGCCGGAGCCGCGCATACTCCATCGGCGCGGATCCGATGACCCACCTGAGCCCCGAGCGCCGGTCCGTCGCCGACGCCGCCCCCGGTTTCCTGCCGGACGATGAGGCCGACGCGCTGCGTGCGGCCGCAGCGGGGGCCCGGCCCGGCCTCTGGCTCGAGATCGGGACCTACTGCGGCAAGTCCACCGTGCACCTCGGCTCGGTGGCCGAGGGGGTAGGGTCCCAGCTCGTCTCCGTCGACCACCACCAGGGCTCCGAGGAGAACCAGCCGGGCTGGGAGTGGCACGACGCCTCACTCGTCGACCCGCACACCGGCCGGCTCGAGACTCTTCCGCGTGCGCGGCACACGCTGCACGATGCAGGGCTCGAGGGGACCGTCACCCTTGTCGTCGCCTCGACGCAGCAGACCGCGTCGTGGTGGTGTGCGCCGATCGAGATGCTCTTCCTCGACGGCAACCACACCGAGGAGGTGGCCCAGCACGACTACGCGGCCTTCGCTCGCCACCTCACCGAAGGCGCCGTGCTCGCCGTCCACGACGTCTTCCCCGATCCTCGCGACGGGGGCCGGCCGCCGTGGCACGTGGTGCAGCGGGCGGTCGGCTCCGGGGCGTTCGAGGAGGTCAGCGTGTGTGGGTCCCTGCGGATCCTGCGGCGCACCGCCACCCCCTTCGAGGACGACGTGCACGGAGACGGCCCGAGCCTGACGTAGGCTGGTGCGCCGTGGCTGTCGACTTCTCCCAGGAGATCAAGGACCTTCGCGCGACCATGGACTCGGTGCGCGAGGTGACCGACCTTGCCCGCCTCGAGACCCAGATCGCCGATCTCGAGAATCAGGCTGGGGCCCCCGACCTCTGGGACGACCAGGAGAAGGCCCAAGCCGTCACCTCCAGCCTCTCGCGCGCCAAGGCGGAGTACGACCGGGTCACCGGCATGGACTCGCGCATCGACGACCTCGAGGTCCTCGTCGAGATGGGCGAGGAGGCCCGTGAGACCGGTGAGGACGAGCACGAGGTGTTCGCCGAGGCCGCCAAGGAGCTCGAGTCCCTCAAGAAGGCCGTGGGCGAGCTCGAGGTCCGGACCCTGCTCAGCGGCGAGTACGACGAGCGCGACGCCGTCATCACGATCCGCGCCGGCGCAGGTGGCGTCGATGCTGCGGACTTCGCTGAGATGCTCATGCGGATGTACCTCCGGTGGGCCGAGCGGCACGGCTACCCGACGAAGGTCATGGACACGTCCTACGCCGAGGAGGCCGGCCTGAAGTCCGCGACCTTCGAGGTCAATGCGCCGTATGCTTTCGGCAACCTCTCCGTCGAGGGCGGCACGCACCGCCTCGTCCGGATCAGTCCCTTCGACAACCAGGGTCGCCGCCAGACGTCGTTCGCCGCGGTCGAGGTCATCCCGCTCATCGAGTCGACCGACTCGATCGAGATCCCGGAGAACGAGATCAAGGTCGACGTCTTCCGCTCCAGCGGCCCCGGCGGACAGTCGGTCAACACGACCGACTCGGCGGTGCGGATGACGCACATCCCGACCGGCATCGTCGTGTCGATGCAGAACGAGAAGTCCCAGATCCAGAACCGCGCCGCCGCCCTGCGCGTCCTCCAGTCCCGGCTCCTTCTTCAGAAGAAGGCCGAGGAGGCCGCGGCCAAGAAGGAGCTCGCCGGCGACATCAAGGCCTCGTGGGGCGACCAGATGCGTTCGTATGTGCTGCACCCGTACCAGATGGTCAAGGACCTGCGTACCGAGTACGAGGTGGGCAACACCTCCGGCGTCTTCGACGGCGACCTGGACGGGTTCATCGAGGCGGGGATCCGCTGGCGCCGCGGTCAGGAGAAGGCTGAGGAAGGGGCCTAGAGCCGATGATTCTCTTCGACCGGGTCACCAAGGAGTATCCCCGGGGGACCCGCCCCGCACTCAACGATGTCACCCTGGAGATCGAGCGGGGGGAGTTCGCGTTCATCGTCGGGTCCTCGGGGTCGGGCAAGTCGACGCTCCTGCGGCTCGTTCTGCGTGAGGAGTCCGCGACGTCGGGACCCGACGATGAACGCGAACTCC
>JAAYSB010000245.1 GCA_012518475.1 Intrasporangiaceae bacterium
CGACCGTGCCGCCGCCCCCCGCCCACGACGAGCGCGCTGCCGAGCCGGCCGAGGTGGCGGCACTGAACAAGCCGGCTCGGACCGCTCGGCCCGCGCGCCAGCCCCGCGCAGCGGCAGAGCCCGGACAGACTCGCCCACCACGTCAGCCCCGCGAGCCCCGTCAGCCGAGGGAGCCGAGGGAGCCGAGCGAGTGAGCACCCTCGACCTCGCCTTCGCCGCCTTAGGCGTCATCGCGGCCGCAGCAGGGCTGCTCGCGGTGACGACGACGCGGGTCATCCATGCGGCCCTCTGGCTCATCGTCTCTCTCGGCGCCCTGGCCGGGACGTTCCTCGTCATGGGGGCCGAGTTCGTCGCACTCGTCCAGATCCTCATCTATGTCGGGGCGATCGTCGTGCTCGTCCTCTTCGCCCTCATGCTGACCCGCAGCCCGGTCGGCCCCCAGCGGGAGGTCAGTGCCGGTCCCCGGCGCCGGCTGCTCGCAGCCGCGGTGGGGTCCGCGTCGACCGTCCTCCTGCTCGTGGTGCTCGTGCCCGTGGCGCGAGTGCTGCCGGAGCGCACCGTGACACGCACGGAGGTCATGGCCCAGGACCTCTTCGGGATCTGGGTCTGGCCCTTCGAGCTGCTCTCGCTGCTGCTCCTCACCGCCCTCGTCGCTGCCTTCGCGGTCTCGCGGATGAGCACCGACGAAGAGACCGGCGAGCTGTCGGCGCAGCCGGACCCGGAGCGGGAAGTCGCGCCATGAGCCTGCTCGGTCCCTATGTCCTCGCCGCGGTCCTCGTCGGGACCGGGCTCTACGGTGCGCTGGCGCGCCGCAACGCCGTGCTCATGCTCATCGGCGTCGAGCTCATCCTCGGGGGTGCCCTCGTCCTCCTCGTCTCGACGGCCGCGGCCTCCGGCGACCAGTGGAGCGGCGGCACGGTCCTGCCCCTGTTCATCATCACGATCGCGGCTGCGGAGGTCGCCCTCGCCCTGGCCGTCATCCTGGCCGCCTTCCGACTGCGCGGCTCCATCGATCTCACTGCCTCAGATCGCACGGCAAGCGAGCACGCCGAGGCCGGCCCATGACCGAGGAGTCGCTCGTCCTGCACCTGCCCGTCCTCGCGACGATCGCCATCCCTCTCGTCGCAGCCGTCCTCGGGCTCGCCGCCGCTCGGCGGAGCATCGTCAAGGACATCACCGTCATCGCGGGCTTCCTCGCACTCGTCTCCGCCGGCTACCGGCTCTGGGACTCCCGGACCCCGATCGGCTCCGGGCCGGTGCCTACCGACGGCACCATCCGGTCCGTGACCAGCGGCATCCCCGCGCTGGACCTCGGTGGCCTTCTCATTCCCTTCGAGATCGCGGTGAGCACACGGACCGCACTCATCTCCCTCGTGGTCGCGGCCGTCACCCTCGCCGTCCTCGCCTTCGCGACCTGGTACCTCCGGGACGACGACCGGCTCGGGGTGTTCCTCGCGACGGTCTCCCTCTTCGCGGCGGCCATGCAGCTCGTCGTGCACTCCGCCGACCTACTCCTCACCCTCATCGGGTGGGAGGTCATGGGCTTCTGCTCCTACCTGCTCATCGGCCACTGGAGCCGGACCCCGCGCGCCCGGAGGGCGGCCCTGAAGTCGTTCATCGTCACCCGGCTCGCCGATGTCGGCTTCGTCCTCGGCGTGGTCGTTCTCGCTGCGGGAGCCCGCTCGACCCGGTACGCGGACGTCATCGAGTTCTGGCAGCAGCGACCGGGCACGGCCCTCACGGTGGCCGTGACCGGCCTCGTCATCGCGGTCCTGGGCAAGTCCGCCCAGGTCCCGTTCCAGGACTGGCTCGCCGACGCGATGGCCGGCCCGACTCCGGCCTCCGCGCTGATCCACGCGGCGACGATGGTCGCCGCCGGAACGGTTGTCCTCGCCCAGCTGGCCCCGCTCCTCGCCAGCGCCCCCTGGGCGATGCGGCTGCTCGCGGTCAGTGTCGCCGTGACGATGGTCCTCGGTGCCGTCCTCGCGCTCGGTCAGAGCGACCTCAAGGCACTGCTCGCGTGGTCCACGGTGAGCCAGGTGGCGGTCATGCTCGCGCCGCTGGCCGTCTTCCCGGTCATCACCGGCGTCGAGTCCGGTGCTGCCGCACCCACCACCACGGCGGCAGCGCTGTTCCACATGTATGCGCACGCCCTGTTCAAGGCGCTCCTCTTCCTCACCATCGGCTGGCTCTCGCTGGCCCTCCACTCGACGCTCGCCTCACGACTCCAGGGAAGCGCACGACGACTGCTCTCCCGGATCGCGGTCGTTGTCGGCCTGGCCGCACTCGCCGGGCTCCCACTCGTGGTCGGCGGCTGGTCCAAGGAGCTCGTCATCGCGACGGTCGCCGGTGAGGCGGTCGGCCTGCGCGGCTATCTCGTGCTCGTCGCCCTGCTCGTCACCGTCATCCTCACCGCGATGTATGCGACGCGCGCCGCCCTCGTTCTCCTGCGGCGGGGACCGGAGGTCCCGGCCGAGCCCGACGACGAGCTGCTCAGCACCGGCGAGCTGCGGGCGGCGCGGGCCACCCGCTCGGCCCTGCGCATAGCCCACCAGGCCGAGGTGAACGCCACCCCGTTCACCCCGCGGGCCGTGATCGTCCTGCTCACCCTCGCCACCGCCTTCGGAGGTGTCCTGCTGCTCGGCTTCGAGCGCGTGCTCGGTGTCGAGTCCCACGTCTCAGGGACCTGGCTGCTCGTCACTCTGGCACTGGCTCTCCTCGGTGGAGCGCTCGCGTGGTTCCTCAGTGGCGACGGCGACCTCGCCCTGAGGCTGGGGCCGCGCCAGGCGCTCTGGGACAAGGGTTTCGGCGCCGATCGCGCGTACCTCGCGGCCGTCGTCACCCCTGTCCTCGCCCTGGCGAGGGCGGTGACCAAGGTCGACGACCGCGTCGTCGATGCGCCGGTTCGCGCTGCCGCCGCTGCCTCGGTGCGCTGGTCCGACAAGGTCGGCTCGGCGCATACCTCTCGGCCTCTGACCGCCGTCTCGATGGTCGGCGCCGGCCTCGTCGTCCTCGTGGCGATCGGACTGGTTCTCGCACTCGTGGCGGGAGGTTCGCCGTGATGCTGCTCGCCGCCGTCGCCGTCCCGGTCCTCGCCGGACTGTGGCTCGTCGCCGCAGGTCGAGGCCTGAGCCGACGCGCAGCCCTGGACGCCGCTCTCCTTGTCGCGCTGGCCAGCGCCGGACTTCTGGCCGCAGCCATGTGGTTCGGCGACTCCTTCGACCGGGCCTGGATCTCCGCGATCGGCATCCGGCTCTCCCTGGGGATCGACGGGATCAGCGCGCCCCTGCTCGTGCTCACGACGGTCATCGGACTCCTCGTCGTGGTCCTCGCCCGCTCCCACACCCCCGCGGGAGGCGCCCCGGCGACCTATCTCGGAGCCGTCCTCATCGCGACCGGCGGCGCCCTGGCGACCTTCGCCGCGCGCGACGCCGTCGTGTTCTTCATCGCCTTCGAGCTCGTGCTCATCCCGGTCTGGCTGCTCATCCACCGGTTCGGAGACCCGCACGACGAGAATGCACGACGGGACGCGGGACTGCGGTTCGTCCTGTTCACGGTCAGCGGCTCCGTCCTCATGCTCGTCGGCATCCTCGCGCTCGTGTCCGCGGCGGGCACGAGCAGCCTCGACGAGCTTGTCGCCGCCGGGGCCACCCTGCCGCTCGGCACGCAGACCCTCGTCGCCGTGCTCCTCGTGGCCGGTCTCGCGGTCAAGGTTCCCGTCTTCCCGCTGCACACCTGGTTGCCCGCAGCACACACGACGGCTCCGACCGGAGGGTCGGTCATCCTCGCGGCGATCCTGCTCAAGATGGGGACCTACGGCCTGGTCCGCCTCCCGGTCGCCTCCGTGCCGGACGGCTTCGGCCGGATCGCGCCGGTCCTCGCCGTGCTCGCCGCCATCGGCATCGTCTGGGGAGGCCTCGTCTGTCTCGTCGAGGTCGAGGCCAAGCGCCTCATCGCCTACTCGTCCGTCGCCCACATGGGCTTCGTCACCCTGGCACTCGCGTCCGGGACCGAGGTCGGAGTTCAGGCCGCGCTCATCGGCAACATCGCCCACGGAGTCGTCTCGGCGCTGCTCTTCGTCGTCATCGGCGGTCTCAAGGAACGCTGGGGAGCGGTGCGGTTCGACCGCCCGCTGCCGGCGCTGCGGGAGCACGCTCCCCGACTCGGCTTCGTCCTCATCCTCGGACTCGCCGCCGCGCTCGGACTGCCTGGTCTGGCGGCGTTCTGGGGTGAGTTCATGGCGATCTATGCCGCGTGGACCTCGCCGCTCGGACCCGGTCTGCTCCTCAAGGTCTGCGCGGCGCTGGCGGCCCTCGGCGCGGTGCTGGCCGCCGCATACGCCCTGCGCGTAGCGCGTCTGCTCTGGGTCGGCGAGACCGACGAGCCGGCCATCCCGACAGCGGCCGACGGATCCCGGGAGGGCGTGCAGACCGAGACCCTCGGCAGTGAGCGGCTCGTCCTGACTGTCCTTGTCCTGGCGGTCGTCGCGATCGGGATCGCGCCACACCTCGTCTGGTCGGTCACCGCCGAGGACGTCCGGGTGGTGATGACCAGATGAGAGTCACCATCGACTGGCTCGCGCTCACCCCGGTCCTCGCACCGGCCCTCGGGGCGCTTCTCGTCCTCCTCGTCGACGCGATCCTTCCCCGAGCCCGAACCGTCCACGTCGGGGTGGCCCTCGTCGCGCTCGGAGCGGGCGTCGCTGCGGCTGCTCCCGGCGCCTGGTCGCGCGAGACCGTGTGGACCCTTTGCACGGAGGCGCCCGACGGAGCCTGCCTCTACGGGGCCGGGCCGATGTCAGCCGTGCTCCAGATCGCGGCCCTGCTCGCTGCGGCCATCGTCGTCCTCATGCTTCTCGGCGACCGCTGGGGTGACAGCGGCCCGCGGGACTCTCTCGTCGGTGGACCGGCGGTCGCTGCCGCCCTTGTCCTCGCCGCCACGGCGGGCGCGGCCGGCGTCGTGGCTGCCCAGGACTTCGGGACCTGGCTCGTCACCCTCGAGCTCGCGACCCTGCCGATGATCGCGCTCGTTGCGCTTTCCGCGGGGCGTCGTTCGATCCACGGCTCGCTCACCCTGCTCGTGACATCGGTCCTGTCCTTCGCACTCCTGGCCCTCGGCGTCGCACTGTGGGTCGTCGCGAGCGGTGCGTCGACCTTCGCGTCTGCCGGGGTCCGGGACGCCTGGGCCTCCGACCACCACCGGCTCGTTCTCGTCACCGCCGTCCTCGTCATCCTCGCCGGCCTCGGCTTCAAGCTCAGCCTCGTGCCCTTCCACGCGTGGACGCCGGTGACGTATGCATCGGCCGCCACTCCCGTCACCCTCGCCCTCGCGACGATCTCGAAGATCGCCGGTCTCGGGGCACTCATCGTCGTCGTCCGCGCCTTCTCGTCGGTCACTCAGGACCGCGGCCTGTCGGCGGTCGTCGTCGCGCTCGGCGGACTCGCCCTGGTCTCGATGCTCGTCGGCAACCTCGTCGCCCTGCGGCAGACCGACCCGGTACGGCTGCTCGCATGGTCGGCGATCGGCCAGGCCGGCTGGGTGGTCCTTCCTCTCGCCGCGCTGGACGCGCGGGGAGCCGACGCGGCCGCGGGCTATCTCGTCGCCTACGTCATTGCCACGGCCGTGGCGTTCGTCGTCGTCCACCGGGTGCACGGCCCGGACGCCGCGGGGGCCCCGGCCCGGTCGCGCCAGCTGCTGCACACCGGCGGGCTTGCGCGCAACCACCTGTGGCTCGGCGGGCTGCTCATCCTCGCCCTCGTGTCGCTCGCGGGCCTGCCGCCCGGCATCATCGGCCTCGTCGCGAAGATCGTTGCCCTGCAACCGGTCGTCGCTGCCGGCCTGTGGCCGTTCGCGGTCGTCGCCGTCGTCGGTGCGGTGCTCGGCGTTGCCGTCTATCTACGGTGGATCGCGATCGTCCTCGGACCCGGCCGCTCCACCCAGCCGCTCCAGCGTCTCGTCGGCTCGACGGCCGGGCTGGTCCTCACCGGTGCGGCCCTCGTCGTCACGAGCGTCCTGCCGGCACTCGTGTTCCGCTGAGTCGTCCACCGGCCTTCGGAAGTCCCGGCAGCGGTGCCGCCGGAACACAGCGCGCAGCCACTAGCGTTACCTCCGATATGAACAGGCACTTCAACGGGCTCAAGACCGCGGCGCTCTTCGGCATGATCTGGGCGCTGCTCCTCGGTGTCGGCGCGCTCATCGGCAACGGCCGCTACATCTGGCTCTTCGCGCTCATGGGGGTCGCGACGACGTTCTACGGCTACTGGAACTCCGACAAGCTGGCGATCCGCGCGATGAAGGCTCAGCCCGTCACGGAGCAGCAGGCGCCGGGGATGTACCGGATCGTCCGTGAGCTCAGCGACAAGGCCGGGCAGCCGATGCCGCGCCTCTACATCAGCCCGACTGCTGCGCCGAATGCCTTCGCGACCGGGCGCAACCCGAAGAATGCCGCCGTGTGCTGCACGACCGGGATCCTGGAGCTGCTCGATGAGCGTGAGCTGCGGGGCGTCCTCGGCCACGAGCTGATGCATGTCTACAACCGCGACATCCTCACCGGCTCGGTCGCGGCGGCGCTGGCCGGCATTGTCACGAGCGTCGCGCAGATGGCGATCTTCTTCGGTGGCAGTCGCGACGGTCGGGGCGGCAACCCGATCGCGATGCTCGCCATGGCGTTCCTCGCACCGATGGCTGCCTCTGTGATCCAGATGGCGATCAGCCGGACGCGTGAGTACGACGCGGACGAGGACGGTTCGACGCTCACCGAGGACCCGCTCGCCCTCGCCTCGGCCCTGCGCAAGCTCCAGTACGGCACCGCCCGCGCACCGCTGCCGCCGAGCCCCGAGCTGGTCAACACGAGCCACCTGATGATCGCCAACCCCTTCCGGGCTCAGGACGTCTCGCGATTCTTCTCCACCCACCCTCCGATGCCCGAGCGCATCGCCCGCCTCGAGGACATGGCCGGCCAGCGCCTGCCGTAGACCTCACGTTTTCCGCCCAGGGTGGGAAGCTCCACCTCAGGGCGACGAATGTCCCCGCCCACGGCTGAAGGTTCTCGCCCGAAGCGCCCCGGCCTCAGCACGGTCAACGCCGGTCGTTCCCGGAACATAGGATCCCCTCATGCTCATCCGCCTGCTACGCCGTGGCCTGCCGCCGTACGCGGGCTTCCTCGCGGCCATCGCGGTGCTCCAGCTCGCCGGTGTCATCGCGAACCTCTATCTCCCCAGCCTCACCGGCCGGATGATCGACCACGGTGTCGCCCGTGGGGACATCGACTACATCTGGCGGATGGGCGCGTGGATGCTCGGGGTCTCGCTCGTGGCCATCGTGGCCGCGATCTCCGTCGCCCGACTCGGCTCCCGGGTCGCCGCGAGCCTGGCCCGGGACGCCCGGGCTCACGTCTTCGACCGCGTGCTGTCCTTCAGCGACCGCGAGGTGCTGCACTTCGGCGCCCCGACCCTGATCACCCGTGCCGGCAACGACATCACCCAGGTCCAGACAGTGGTGACGATGCTGCTGATGCTCGTGGTCCAGGCCCCGATCATGATGATCGGCGGCGTGATCATGGCGCTCCAGGAGGACGCCGGGCTGGCCTGGATCATGGCCGCGGCCGTCCCTCTGCTCGGCATCGCCATCGGGATCGTCATCTCCCGCATGGTGCCGTGGTTCCGCATCATGCAGGACTCGGTCGACCGGGTGAACCGCATCCTGCGCGAGCAGATCACCGGCGTCCGGGTCGTGCGGGCCTTCGTCCGCGAGGACGTCGAGCGGGAGCGGTTCGCCGCTGCGAACGAGATCTACACCGGGGCGGCGGTCTCAGTGGGCAAGCTCATGGCTCTGGCCTTCCCGATCGTCATGGTCATCCTCAACGTCTCCAGCGCCGCGGTCCTCTGGTTCGGCGCGCACCGCGTCGACACCGGACAGGTCGAGGTCGGTGCCCTCTTCGCCTTCATGCAGTACCTCCTCCAGGTCCTCATGGCCGTGATGATGACGACGATGGCCGCGATGATGATCCCGCGGGCCGAGGTCAGTGCCCGCCGGATCACCGAGGTCCTCGAGACCGACTCCACCGTCGTCGACCCCGCCGACCCGCAGCCCATCACCGACGAGAACGCCGGGGTCGAGCTGCGTGACGTCACCTTCAGCTATCCCGGCGCTGAGGTCCCGGTGCTGGACGGGGTCTCCTTCACCGCCCGGCCCGGGACGACCACCGCGATCATCGGCTCGACCGGCGCGGGGAAGACCACCCTGCTCAACCTCATCCCACGCCTGCGCGACGTCACAGGGGGAGAGGTGCTCGTCGGTGGACGGGATGTGCGGGAGGCCTCCCTCGAGGACGTCTGGTCCCGGATCGCCCTCGTGCCCCAACGGCCCTACCTGTTCTCCGGAACCGTCGCGAGCAACCTCCGCTACGGCGACCCCGACGCCGCCGACGACGCGCTCTGGGAGGCCCTGCGCACGGCGCAGGCCGAGGACTTCGTCTCCCGGATGGACGGTGGTCTCGAGGCGCGGATCGCTCAGGGCGGCACGAACGTCTCGGGTGGGCAGCGCCAGCGTCTGGCCATCGCCCGGGCGCTGGTCCGTGACGCAGACGTCCTCCTTTTCGACGACTCCTTCTCCGCTCTCGATGTGGCCACCGATGCCCGGCTGCGGGAGGCGCTGAAGGCGCGCACCGCATACACCACTGTCATCGTCGTCGCTCAGCGCGTCTCGACGATCGTCGGCGCCGACCAGATCATCGTTCTCGACGACGGGCGGGTCGTCGGGGTCGGCACCCATGACGAGCTGCTCGAGACGTGTGAGACCTACCGGGAGATCGCCGAGAGCCAGGAGGCCGGGGGAGCCGGTGGCGCGGAGACGCTGGCGGAGGTGCCGGTGTGAGCGACCGCATCCTCACCGAGGAGGAGAAGGCTGCCCAGGAGCGCCGTGGTCCCCAGCGCCAGGGCGGGCCGCCGCACATGGCCCTCGGTGCCCCGGCTGACAAGCCGAAGAGCTTCCTCGCCAGCGCCAAACGACTCCTCGCGCTGCTCCGACCGGAGAGAGGGCTCGTCATCCTCGCCATCACGATGGGCTTCGTCGCCGTCGTGCTCCAGGCCGCCGGGCCGCGCATCCTCGGCTGGGCCACCGACCGCATCTTCGAGGGCCTCATCGGGCGCCGGATGCCGGAGGGAGTGACCCAGGAGCAGGCTGCCGAGCAGCTGCGGGCGGCCGGCCAGACCGAGCTGGCCGACATGATCGGCGCGATGGAGAACCTCGTGCCCGGCCAGGGCGTCGACTTCGACGCCGTCGGTCGCATCCTCCTGATCGCGGTCATCCTGTTCGTCGTCGCCGCCGCGTTCCAGTGGCTCCAGGCGCGGATCCTCGTCGGTGTCGTCAACCGGACGATCTTCACCCTCCGCCGCGACGTCGAGGACAAGCTGCACCGGCTACCGCTGCCCTACTTCGACAAGCAGCCCCGTGGTGAGGTGCTCTCGCGGGTCACCAACGACATCGACAACATGGCACAGAGCCTGCAGCAGACCCTCGCCCAGCTCCTCACGGCACTGCTGACCGTCATCGCCATGCTCGCGATGATGTTCTGGATCTCCCCGTTGCTGGCCCTCATCGCTCTCGTCACCGTCCCGCTCTCGGTGATCGTCGCCGGCGCCGTCGGCAAGCGCGCCCAGGTGCACTTCAAGGAGCAGTGGCGTGCCACCGGTGACGTCACGAGCGTCCTCGAGGAGTCCTTCACCGGGCACGAGCTCGTCAAGGTGTTCGGACGGCAGAAGGAGTCCCGCGAACAGTTCGACGTGAGCAACGACCAGCTCTATCGGGCCAGCTTCGGCGCCCAGTTCGTCAGCGGCATCATCATGCCCGCGATGATGTTCATCGGGAACCTCAACTATGTGCTCGTCGCCGTCGTCGGGGGCTTGCGGGTAGCCTCCGGACACCTCAGTCTCGGTGACGTGCAGGCGTTCATCCAGTACTCCCGCCAGTTCACCCAGCCGCTCACCCAGGTCGCCTCCATGGCCAACCTCATGCAGAGCGGGGTCGCCTCAGCCGAGCGCGTCTTCGAGGTGCTCGACGCGCAGGAACAGTCGCCCGACCCGGCAATGGCGCCGGTGCAAGGGGAGCAACACGGTCGGGTGGAGTTCGAGAGCGTGTCCTTCTCCTACTCGCCCGACACCCCTCTCATCGAGGACCTCGACCTCGTCGTCGAGCCCGGCCAGACCGTGGCCATCGTCGGCCCGACCGGCGCCGGGAAGACCACCCTCGTCAACCTCATCATGCGGTTCTATGAGCTGAACGCCGGCCGGATCACCCTCGACGGGGTCGATATCGCGACAATGAGCCGGAGTGATCTGCGCTCGCGGGTCGGCATGGTGCTCCAGGACACCTGGCTCTTCGCGGGCACCATCGCCGAGAACATCGCCTATGGCAAGCCCGGAGCCTCCGAGGACGAGATCCGCGAGGCCGCCGTCGCGACGTATGTCGACCGGTTCGTCCACTCCCTGCCGGAGGGGTATGCGACGCGCCTCGATGACGAGGCCTCCAACCTCTCCGCCGGAGAGAAGCAGCTGCTGACGATCGCCCGCGCCTTCATCTCCCAGCCGGACCTGCTCATCCTCGACGAGGCGACCTCGTCGGTCGACACCCGCACCGAGGTTCTCGTCCAGCACGCCATGGCGGCCCTGCGTGCGGACCGCACCTCGTTCGTCATCGCCCACCGGCTGTCGACGATCCGCGACGCCGACCTCATCCTCGTCATGGAGGAGGGTCGCATCGTCGAGCAGGGCAGCCACGACGAGCTGCTCGCCTCCGGTGGCGCCTTTGCGACGCTCTACGCCGCCCAGTTCACGGCAGCCGCGACACCCGCCGACTCCGTGTGACCGTGGCTGCGCTCACCGTTCTCGGCAATCCCGGGTGTCCGACGACGACGCCGCCCGCCCGGCTGTCCCGCCCCCGGTTCGAGATCCGCTAAGGAGTGCGGCCCTCGGTGGCTGCCGGCGACGGCAGACCGGGACGGCGGAGGATGCGTAGGACGAAGTCCGCCTCGCGGTGCTCCACGACCGTCTCGAGGCCCGGAGTCGCGGCGGCGATGCGGTCGGCTTCCTGGCCGTCGAGATCGAGTCCCTCCACCGGGTGCAACCAGTTGACGATGATGATGGAACCCTCGGGTGTGAGCGAGTCGGTAGCCCGCTCCAGAGCTCGACGCCACGCCCCGGCGGTGAGGAAGTAGGCGACCTCGGAGGCGATGACCGTGTCGAAGGAGCCGTCCGGCCAGGTCTGTGGGGTCGCCCCGAGGAGCAAGGTGACCCGCTCTCGCAGCCCATGCGTCGAGAGCCGGGTGCCGACCTGCGAGAGGGCGCGACGACTGATGTCCACGGCGGTGACATGGGTCGCCCGCTCGGCCAGCGCTGCGGTGAGCAGCCCGGTCGCCGGGCCTAGCTCGAGGACCCGCCCGAGGTTCCGATCGAGGAGGGATGCCAGGACAATCGTGCGCTTGCGCTCCTCGTACCACGAGTCCTCGAACCGCCAGGGATCCGATCCACCGTCGTACATCGAGTCGAACGCCTCCCCGTTCTCCGAGCTGAGGCCGGACGAGTCGAGGAAGACCTCGACGGGCTGGTGAGCGCGGGTGAGGAGTGCATCGGTCACCACCGCTGCGTCTGCGGCCCGGAGCGAGTTCTGGTCGTCGCGCACGGGGATGCCCTGCGCGGTCGTCATCCGCTCGACCGACCCGGTCGCGACCTGGTGCAGCTCACCGCCGTCTCCGACGAAGTCCCCGCGGCGCAGCGCAGTCTCCGTCGCGGAGCCCCCTCCCGTTGTGCTCGAACTCTGCCTGGTCTTCTTCTGCTGTGCCATGCGTGGGTTCTCCGTTCTTCTCGAGGGCAGCCGCAGGACCTGCGGCCAGGCGCGAACGGCTCTCACGCTAGGGAGGGCGCAACCCGGGGGGGTTCACCCCTGAGGGTGGCTATCCGACTCACGCTAGATCGCGAGCCCACCGCCTCGCTAGGGGAGAACGGGCTAGGGTCGATCGGGTGACCCCGAAGCCTGCACCGCTCCTGCGCACCGAGGCCCGCGAGCGTGCGCGCCTGATCACCGTCGAGCGGATGGTCGTTGAGCTCGACCTGACGACCGGCGAGCAGACCTACGAGTCCCGCACCCGGATCGAGTTCACCTGTGCCGAGCCGGGCGCACAGACATGGGTCGACTTCCGGCCGGAGTCCCTCCACGGGATCTGCCTCAATGGTGAGCCGATCGACGCCGACGGCGCGGACGAGGCGGCAGCCGGCGGTCGCATACCCCTTCGGAATCTGCAGGAACGCAACGTCGTCGAGGCGAGCGGCACCATGCGGTTCTCGCGGGACGGCCAGGGTCTGCACCGCGCGGTCGACCCCGCGGACGGAGAGGCGTATGTCTACGGTCACCTCTTCCTCGACGCGGCACCCACGGTCTTCGCGTGCTTCGACCAGCCGGACCTCAAGGCACCGTACTCGGTGAGCGTCGCCGCACCGGACGGGTGGACCGTTCTCGGCAACGGGGCGGCCACCCGGGGTGACGCCGGACGGTGGACCCTGGCCGAGACCCGGCCGCTGGCAACGTACTTCGTCACGGTCTGCGCCGGCCCGTATGCGTCGGTCCGCGCCGAGCACGACGGTATCCCGCTCGGGATCCATGCCCGGCGCTCGCTCGAGGAGGCGCTCGTCGCCCAGGCCGACGACATTCTCGAGGTGACGAGGCAGAGCCTCGACTACTACCACGCGCTCTTCGAGATCCCCTATCCGTTCGGCGAGTACCACCAGGTGTTCGTTCCGGAGTTCAACGCCGGCGCGATGGAGAACCCCGGCTGCGTCACCTTCCGGGACTCGATGATCTTCCGCGGTGCTGCGAGCGAGGACCAGATCCTCCAGCGCGCGAACACGATCGCTCACGAGATGGCGCACATGTGGTTCGGCGACCTGGTGACCATGACATGGTGGGACGACCTGTGGCTCAACGAGAGCTTCGCGGAGTACATGGCCTATCGAACCCTTGTTGCCGCAACGAGATTCGACGAGGCGTGGGTCGAGTTCTCCATGTCCCGCAAGCTCTGGGGGTATGCCGCGGAACGCACCCCTTCAACGCACCCGGTCGCCGGGTCACCGGCGCCCGACGCACAGTCCGCCCTGCAGAACTTCGACGGCATCTCGTATGCGAAGGGCGCCTCGGTCCTGCGCCAGCTCATCGCCCACATCGGTGACGACGTGTTCATCAATGGTGTGCGGAGCTACTTGCAGGACAAGGCGTTCGGCAACGGAGAGCTCGCCGACTTCCTCGGTGCGATGGAGGAGGCCTCCGGCGGCTCCCTCGAGGAGTGGTCGCAGGCCTGGCTGCGGACCGCAGGTGTGGACGTGCTCGCGGTCGAGGACGACGCAGTGCTCCGCCGGACACCGCCCTCCGAGTACCCTGCCGACCGGCCGCACACCCTCGACATCGCACGCCTCGAGCTCGACGGCTCCATCACCTCCGAACGGGTGACCCTGGCCGAGGAGTCGATCGCCGTGCCGGAGCTCCTTCGTGGCGGAGCGATCACCCTGCCGAACGCGACGGACCTCACCTGGGCCACCCTCGAGCTTCCGGAGCCACAGGCTGAGCTCGTGCCCGAGGTGCTCCCGCACGTCGTCGACGCGCAGGTTCGCGCTGTGCTGTGGAGCGCGATGATCGAGAGTGTCTACCGGGCCCGGGTGAGTCCGGCCCACCTGCTCCGCGCAGTGGCCTCGGCCTGGCCGAGTGAGACGAACGCGGCGATCCTCGGCAGGGTCGTCCTCAACCTCACCGGACGGATCCTCCCCGCCTTCGTTCCGGAGGAGGGTCAGGCTGCGGCCGAGGACATCCTCGCGACCGCAGCCCGCGCCCGACTCCACTCGGCCGAGCCGGGATCGAGCGTCGCGCTCACGGCGGCGCGTGCACTGGCGAGGTCGACGACAGACCGCGGGCTGCTGGAGGCCTGGGCCTGCGGGGACGGGCTTCCCCTCGGCCTCGAGCACGACAGCGACTTCCGCTGGCTCGTCGTCGGCGCCCTCGCCCGCCGAGGGTGGCTCGGCGAGGACGGCATCGAGACCGCCCGAGCGGCCGACAACACTCTCACCGGCAAGCTCGCCGCGCTCGCCGCCCGCGCGAGCATCCCCACCGAGCACGCCAAGGACTGGGCCTGGACGGTGCTGACCACGAACCCGGCCATCTCGAACTACGAGGCGAATGCCATCGCCGGATCGTTCTGGGGGAGTGGACCGCTCGACCTGCTCAGCGCATTCCGCGACCGCTACGTCACCGACGTGCCGGCCATGGCGCGCACGATGGGCGACGACGCGCTCCAGCGCGTGGCCCAGCTCGCCTTCCCCAGTCGCCTCGTCGACCGCGACACCGAGGACCTCATCGTGTCCACGCTGGATCGGGACGCACTCACCCCGGGTGTCCGTCGCGCAATGGTCGACTCGCTCAGCGAGCTGCGTGAGGCGCTCCGCTCGCGGCAGCAGTTCGGCTAGCCCAGCCGATCACGTCGCGCGCGCAGGTGCGCGATCTCGGCGTCATTGCGGCACAAGGAGATTGCGCGGGTGTATGCCTCGCGCGCCTCGGCGGGACAGCCCGACCTGTTCAGCAGCTCGGCGCGCACCGCCCACACCCGGTGGCTGTTCGGATGATCCACGGCGTCGAGCGCCTCGAGACCCGCCTCGGGGCCATCGGCCTCGCCGACCGCGACCGCCCGTGCCAGCGCCGCAGCGGGAGAGGGGTCGAGCCGAAGCAGGAGGTCGTAGCCCTGCACGATGCGCTCCCAGCGTGTCTCGGCAGCGCTGGCGGCGGTCGCATGCTCGGCGGCGATACGCGCCTGGAGCGCATAGCTCGCTGTCGCCTGCCGGAGCGGCCCGGACAACGATGGAGAGGCGAGCAGCCCGACCGCCTCCTCGATCTCGTCGTGGCGCCAACGGCTCCGGTCCTGGTCGGGCAGCAGGACGATCCGGCCGTCCGGGGCGACCCGCGCGTCGCGGCGGGAGTGCTGGAGGAGCATGAGGGCGAGCAGAGGGGTGAGAATGGGGTCGTCGACGAGACCTCGAGCGAGGCGCACAAGGCGGATCGCCTCTCCGGCCAGCTCGGTCCGCACCGGATCCGGGCCGCTGCTCGGCGCATACCCCGCGGTGAAGGCGAGATAGGCGGTTCGCGCGACGGACTCGAGCCGCTCGGGCAGGAAGGCCGCGGAGGGAACGGCGAAGGGGATGCCCGCAGCCACGATCTTCCGCTTGGCTCGGGTGAGCCGGGCCGCCATCGTCGCCTCCTGGACGAGGAAGAGCCGAGCGATGTCGTGCGTGCTCACGCCGAGGACGAGCCGCAGGCTGAGGGCGCTGGCAGCCTCGGGCGAGAGGGCAGGATGATTGCACATGAGGATCAGCCGCAGCACATCGTCCTCGACGGCCTCCTCGTCATCCACCACGGCGTCGGCGGGAGCCGCGGAGGTGGACTCCCGGCGCCGCTCCTCCACGACAAGGAGCGGCATCCGTCGCGTGTGCATGGCCTCGGCCCGGAGTCGGTCGAGAATCCTGCGCCGGGCGACCGCATGGACCCACCCGGCCGGACGATCTGGTGCCCCGTCGCGGGACCAGCTCTCCGCAGCCGCTGCGACCGCGTCACCGAGCCCGTCCTCGACGAGGTCGAGCCGTCGGAACCGCGCGAGGAGCAGGGCCGTGAGGCGACCCCACTCCTCGCGCACGACGTGCTCGAGGGGATCCATCGGCGTGGAGATCAGCCCTCCTGGCCGACCGGGCGGATCTCGATGTCGTAGGGCGGCAGCGTCCTCACGAGGTCGAGGACCGTGTCGAGATCAGGCGCCTCGAGGAGGAAGAAGCCGCCGAGCTGCTCGACAGCCTCCGCGAAGGGGCCGTCGGTGACCGTCACCTCCCCTCCCCGGGTGCGAACGGTCGTGGCCGTCTCGCCCGTGTCGAGAGCCTCGGCGCTGATGATGTGCACCCCGTCGCGGGCGTTGCAGGCCTCGTCGAAGGCGTAGTGCATCTCCATGAGCTCCTCCTGGCGCGCAGGGTCCAGCTCGTCCCAGGGGGGCATCTCACCCATACTCATGAGCAGGATCACGTACTTCATGACGCTTGCCTTCCTTCCGTTCCGGTGAGGTCGCGCGGTGCGATCTCACCACGATGACGGACGAGGATCCCCGGAATCGACACCCGCGACAAGAACTCTCGGCACTTTTCCGGAAGGCCGCTCGCGATCAGGCTCTACTGATTCGACTCGACCTTCTGCTGGAGCCGGTTCATCCCGCCGATCCACGCGTCGGTGTCGTGGGCCCGGGCACGGTAGTACTCCCGGACCTCGGTGTGGGGGAGGACGAGGAAGCGGCCCTCCTGCATCGCCTCCCAGGTCGCGTCGGCGACCTCCTCGGGCGTGAGGACCCGGTCCCGGCCGAGGACCGACTGGAGCTCGCCTGCACGCTCGAGCATGGAGGTCTGGACGCCTTGCGGGCAGACGGTGTGGACCCGGACGCCCCGGTGGCGGTAGGTCACTGAGAGCCACTCGGCGAAGGCGACGGCCCCGTGCTTGGAGACCGAGTAGGCCGGTGCTCCGATCATCGTGAGCAGCCCCGCAGCCGAGGCGGTGGACACGAACCAGCCCTCGCCGCGCTCGACCCAGCCGGGCACGAGCAGACGGGCGGCCCGGACGTGGGCCATGACATTGACGTCCCAGGAGGTGGCCCAGGCCTCTTCGGTGGACTCGAGGCCGGTGCCGAGGTCGACGCCGGCGTTGGCGAACCACGCGTCGATCGGACCGACCTCCTCCTGGACCGTCTCGACGAGTGCGGCCACGCCCTCCTCGGTCGCGGCGTCGCCGGCGGCGAGGGTCGCGCCGAGATCGGCCGCGACGGCATGGGCGCGCTCGGCGTCGATGTCGGAGATGACGACCCGGGCTCCGAGCGAGGCCATCTTCCCAGCGAGGGCTGCGCCGATCCCACCGGCCGCCCCGGTGACGACGACGACCTTGTCCTGCATCGACAGCTCCGGCATCTGCTGGTCGCTCATGGCTCAGACCCCTCCCCGCAACAGCACGCCGCCGTCGATGGTCAGGGTCTGACCGGTCATCCAGCCGGCGTCGTTGCTGAGGAGGAAGGCGACGACGCTGCCGATGTCGTCCGGGACACCGAGCCGCTTGAGCGGATAGGCCTTGGAGACCTCGTCCTCGCGGCCTTCGTAGAGAGCGGTGGCGAACTTCGTCTTGACGACGGCTGGTGCGACGGCGTTGACGCGGATGGTCGGGCCGAGCTCGACAGCGAGCTCCTCGGTGAGGTGGATCAGGGCGGCCTTGCTCACGCCGTAGAACGCGATGCCTGGCGCGGGGCGCTTCCCGGCGACGCTGGCGACGTTGACGATGGCGCCGCCGTTCTCCTTCATCCACGCGGCGTGGGCGCGCTGCACCCAGGACAGGGCTGCGACGACGTTGACGTCCATGATCTTGCGGGCCGCGTCCAGGTCGAGCTCGGTCAGCGGGCCGTAGGCCGGGTTGATCCCCGTGTTGTTGACGAGGAAGTCGAGCCGACCCCACTCGCCGATGACCCGCTCGATGACCTCCTGCTGGTGATCGCCGTCCCCGGCGTTCCCAGCGACGGCGATGGCGCGGTCCCCGAGCTGGGCGACCGCCTCCTCGAGTGCCTCCGGCTTGCGGGCCGTGATCGCGACCCGAGCGCCGTCGGCCACGAGCCGCTGCGCGATGGCCAGTCCGATCCCTCGGCTCGCGCCGGTGACGATGGCTGTCTGTCCCTCGAAACGTCCGCTCATGGTCACTGTCTAGCAGAGAGCGGGTATGCGGTGGCTCAGCGGTCCGCCAGCTCGCCCGCGAGGGAGTCCAGAACGCCCCTGGCCTCGATGAGAGAGGGGCCGTACCAGGTGAGCAGGCGCCCGCTCACCAGACGGGTCGGTGCCTGCACGAAGGCTTCCGGTCCGTCCTCGGGGGTGAAGACGTAGGGCTCGTCCGGAAGCAGGACAGCGTCCACGGGAGCGCGGTCGATGGCGCCGACCTCGAGTGTCGGATAGCGCTCGGCGTGAGCACCGAAGACGTTGTCCAGGCCGACGTGGGCGAGCAGGTCGGTGGTGAAGTTCCGGGACCCGACGACCATCCACGGGTCCCGCCAGATGGGGACCGCGACACGGGCGACCGGAGCGGGGCTGCGTCGCGACCACAGCCGCATGACGGAGCCGAGCCACGGCGGGATCCCCCACTGGAGGGCGACCTCGAAGAGGCGCTCCATCCCCGAGATCGCCTCGAGGACGTCCTCGACGAGGGTGACCCACACGGTGACACCGGCATCGCGAAGTCGGTGCACGTCGAGCTCGCGGTTCTCCTCCTTGTTCGCGATGACGAGCAGCGGGGCACTCGAGGCCTGAGCGATCTCCACGATCTGGTGGACGTTGGGGTTCTTCGTCCCCCGCACGCGGATCACGTCGAGATCCGCCGGATGGGTGCACCAGTCGGTGGCGCCGACAAGGGCCGCCGGCCTGGTGGCGGCGATGGCCTCGGTGAGGGAGGGGACGAGCGAGATGACGCGTGTCACCGGCCCGTCGGGCAGCCGGCACACGGTTCCGAGGTCGTCCGCGATCTTGCGCATCCGCTCGACGCTAACCGTTGTTCGGGCGCAGGGCCATGGCCCCACTCAGCGGCGGCTCCCACTCCAGTGCCCGGTCCACCTCAAGCTGGGCATCGATCGCGGCGGCGACCTCCGTCGTGAACGTCGACAGCCGACGGGTGGCCAGGTCCACGCACAGGCTCACCGCCTCGTGGGTGTTCGCGACCTCGCCTCGGGTCCGGTTGACGAGGAACTGGAGAGAGTGCAGCCCCTTGTCCGTCCGGTCGATGATGCGCACATGGACGCTGACCTCGTCGCCGGCGTGGACCTCGTTGCGATAGACGATGTGGTGCTCCACGTCGAACGTCGTCGGCCCGCCTGCTCGGGCGTTGTCCTCCGACATCCCGACCTCGGCGAAGTACGCCCAGCCGCCGTCACTGTGCAGCTGCATGTAGCGGGCGATGTTCATGTGACCGTTGCCGTCGATGAACTCGGCGGGCACGACGACGGAGTACCGGCTCGGCAGGGCGAGCACCTGGTCGAGGGTCGGGAACGGGTGAGGTGAGCGAGGCATACCGATCACTCTGTCAGGTCCGGCGACCTACATTGGTGCCATGGCGGACAAGTCTCGACCCACGATCGTGGTCCTCAACGGTCCCAACCTCAATCTCCTCGGGGAGCGGGAGCCGGAGAAGTACGGCCGGGCGACGCTCGCCGACGTCGAGCGCATGTGCCTGGAGTGCGCCGAGCGGGGCGGGCACGACCTCGACTTCCGGCAGACCAACCACGAGGGCGTGATGATCGACTGGATCCACGAGGTCCGGCACAGCGCGGACGGGGTCGTTATCAACGCCGGCGGATGGACGCATACCTCTGTGGCGATCCGGGACGCCCTGGCCAACGTCGAGGGCACGGTCGTCGAGGTGCACATCACCGACATCCACGCCCGCGAGGAGTTCCGGCACTTCTCGTACATCACCGATGTCGCCGACGCTGCGATCGTCGGGCACGGCGTGCGCGGGTACTGCGAGGCGATCGACCTCATCGTCAGCCGGGAGGGCGAGCCCAGGCACGGCTGAGCGTGGGCCCAGCGTGGCCGCCCTCGCCGATTTCATCCGGACCGCCCCGCTCGTGTACTCTCGTGCGGCGCCCGAAAAACACCATCGGGCACGCCCCCTTAGCTCAGTCGGCAGAGCGTTTCCATGGTAAGGAAAAGGTCGTCGGTTCGATTCCGACAGGGGGCTCCGGTCCGCCGGGCTCATGTCATGCGCATCCGAGCCCATGGGCCTGCGGCGGGATAGCTCAGCTGGTTAGAGCG
>JAAYSB010000246.1 GCA_012518475.1 Intrasporangiaceae bacterium
GGCCGGGTTCCTCGACCGCATCGGTGCAGACCGCGTGTTCCCCACTCTGCCGACCGCCATCGCGGCCTATGCCGAGTGGTACAGCTCCGCCCACGGCGAGCCGCCGCCGGGCGTCACGATCATTCCGCCCCCGGTGCCACCGTCGATGTGACGCTTCTGAGGTGGCTCGCGCAGGGGGGTCAGGTGGACCTGTCATGACCGCGCTCGTCTGGGGCTGCCTCGCGCCCTGTAGTTGACATGTCATCAACGGTCCGGCACCATGGTGTGTGACACGTCAACTTCTGTCTCACGCCTTCGGGCGCCCATGATCCTCAAGGAGCACCTATGACCACCATCGCCATCGTGACCGGCAGCATCCGCAACGGCCGTCAGAGCCTCAACGTCGCCCGCTGGGTGGAGTCCATCGCCCGCCACCGGTCTGACGTCACCTTCGAGATCGTCGACATCGCCGACTTCGACCTGCCTGTCTGGGACGAGGGCACGCCGCCGGCCTACGGCCCCAGCGAGCAGCCGCAGGCCCGCGCCTGGACCGAGAAGATGGCCTCCTACGACGGTTATGTCTTCGTCGTCTCGGAGTACAACCACTCGATCACCGGCGCCCTGAAGAACGCTCTCGACTACCTCGGCACCGAGCTGCACAACAAGGCCGCGGGCTTCGTCTCCTACGGATCCGCCGGTGGCGCCCGCGCGGTCGAGCACCTGCGCGGGATTCTCTCCGAGATGCACGTCGCCCACGTGCGCAACAGCGTCCTGCTGTCGTTGTTCCACGACTTCGAGAACTTCGCGGAGCCCAAGCCGACTGAGCCCGCGACCGCTGCGGTCGACCCGATGCTCGACCAGCTGATCACCTGGACCCGCGCCATGCAGGCCGTGCGCGCCGGTGACTTCTCCGAGACGGAGAAGACCGCCGCCTGATCAGCTCACTCAACTCGTCCACGGACGGGTATGCGATGGTCCCCGCTGGACCACCGCATACCCGTCCCTTGTCGTATGCCCGCCCAGGTCCCAAGGGGCGTCCGCTCGATCGGATCGCCCGCTTGGCAACCGGCCACGTGGGGGACGTCAAGCGAGTCGGCGGCGATAAGACCAGCCAGCCGCGAGACCTTCGGAGAGTCCATCGGATGGCAGAGGAGTGGCCAGAGTGAGAGAGAAGTAGCACCCTGGGACCCCAGCTGAGCACACACGGTGGCGTAGGCGCCGCCAGAGGCGGCCGAAGGCCTACCCGGTGTCAGACGGGAGGCGTGTTCACAGCCCGTCAACGAGCTCCTTGGCCTCGCGCAGACCCAGCCCTGTCTGCTCCCGCACGAACTTGATGGCCTGGATCGCCTTGCCCTGCTGCTTGAGCAGCTGAGCCTGGGATCGGGCGTCCGGATGCAGGCCCGCCAGGCCCCCTGGGCTGACGTCGACGGACTCACCGGCCGCGAGCTGGGCCACCAGGGCCTCCAGTCGTCGCACGCGGGTCTCCAGCAGGTCGTACTTGTTCGGTCCGAAAATCCCCATGGCGACCACGGTAGCTGGAGGTGCTGGCACCGCAGAGGCGACTGAGGCGTCGGTATGCGTCGCGCACCTTTGCGCGGATCACCGGTTGTCGTATCGTCAGCGACCGACCGAGGATGGCTGCCTCGTCAGGGGGAACGTCCTCCTCAGCTCCCTGGGAGCCCGCTGCTAGCGGTGACCTAGTTCATTCCGACGGATAGTCCAGTGCGACAAAGGAACTGGACCTGAGCTGCGGTGTCGGTGTGTTGGTGGAGCCGTGCCCTCAAGCACCCACACCGAGCTCGTCGAGGAGGGTGAGGACACGCTGACGGATGTCGTCGCGGATGGGGCGGACGGCCTCGACGCCCTGTCCGGCGGGGTCCTCGAGCACCCAGTCCTCGTAGCGCTTGCCGGGGAAGATCGGGCACGTGTCACCGCAGCCCATGGTGATGACGACGTCGGAGGCCTGGACGGCCTCGGTGGTGAGGATCTTCGGGGTCTCGTGGGAGATGTCGATGCCCTCTTCGAGCATCGCCTCGCGGACGGCCGGGTTGATGGTCTCGGCGGGCGCCGAGCCGGCGGATCGGACCTCGACCATGCCGCCGGAGAGGTGGTGGGTGTAAGCGGCGGCCATCTGGGAGCGGCCGGCGTTGTGGACGCACACGTAGAGCACGGATGGGCGGGTGGTGTCGTTCATGATGTCTTCTCGCAGTCGTCGGACGGGCTCAGGGGAGGATCTCGCGAAGGAGGGAGGTGACCCGGGCCTGGATGTCGTCGCGGATCTGCCGGACGACCTCGATGGGCTGGCCGGCCGGGTCGGCGACCTCCCAGTCCTCATAGCGCTTGCCGGGGAAGTAGGGGCAGCTGTCGCCGCAGCCCATCGTCACGATGACGTCGGCAGCCTGCAGAACGCTGTCGGAGAGGGGCTTGGGATAGGCGACGCCCAGGGTGATGCCACGCTCCTCGAGCGCCTGGATGACCACGGGATTGATCTCTCCCGTGGGGGCTGATCCGGCCGAGCGGACGTGGACGCGGCGGGCTGAGAGATGCTCGGCGAGGGCCGCGGCCATCTGGGAACGGCCGGCGTTGTGGACGCAGACGAAGAGCAGCTCAGGGACCTTCTTGGCGACCCGGCCCTCGGCCTGCGCCGAGGCCATGAGCTGCTCGCGGGCCTGGCGGGCCACGAGCACCGGAATGTAGTCGCGCACCGTTGCGCGTGGCTCGATCAGGTCCCAGGCCGCGTGCACGGTCTCGGCGATGGACTCGGCGTCGAAGACTCCCTTGTATGCGTAACCGAGGTCCTCGATGAGTTGCGAGACGACCGTGTCCTTGTCAATGATCATCGTGAAGTCGACCGCTTTCTACTCGGGGCTGACCGTTCGTGACATCAGGAGCGTGGGGGAATCTCCTGGCGAGCCAGAGTGAGACATAGACGAGCGCCACGAGCACGGGCACCTCGATGAGGGGGCCGACCACGGTCGCCAGGGCCTGCCCCGACGCGATGCCGAAGGTGGCGATGGCGACAGCGATGGCAAGCTCGAAGTTGTTGCCGGCGGCCGTGAACGCGAGGGTGGTCGTGCGCTCGTAGGTCATCCCGAGCACCTTGCCGAGCAGGTAGCCGCCGCCCCACATGAGCGCGAAGTACGCGAGCAGCGGCAGGGCGATCCGGGCGACGTCCAGTGGTCGGCTGGTGATCTGCTCACCTTGGAGAGCGAACATGATGACCACCGTGAAGAGCAGCCCGTACAACGCCCACGGACCCACCCGCGGGAGGAACGCGGATTCGTATGCCTCGCGCCCCCACCGCTGTTCACCCACCCTGCGGGAGAGATAGCCGAGGAGGAGCGGAATGCCGAGGAAGATCAGGACGCTCTTGGCGATCTGCCAGGCCGAGACGTCCAGACCGGCCTGCTCGAGGCCGAGCCAGCCGGGCAGGACGGAGAGGTAGAACCAGCCCAGGACGGCGAAGGCGAAGACCTGGAAGATCGAGTTCAGGGCGACCAGGACGGCGGCAGCCTCGCGGTCGCCGCAGGCCAGGTCGTTCCAGATGATCACCATCGCGATGCAGCGGGCCAGGCCCACGATGATCAGGCCCGTGCGGTACTCCGGGAGGTCGGGCAGGAGCAGCCAGGCGAGCGCGAACATGAGGGCCGGTCCGATGAGCCAGTTGAGGACCAGCGAGGAGACGAGGAGCCGCTTGTCCGAGGTGACGGTGTCGAGCCGGTCGTAGCGCACCTTGGCCAGCACCGGGTACATCATCACGAGGAGGCCGATCGCGATCGGCAGGGAGACTCCGTCCAACTGAACGGCCGAGAGGGCGTCACCCAGTCCGGGGATGAGCCGACCGAGCAGGAGCCCGGCCAACATCGCGAGACCGATCCAGGCCGGGAGCCAGCGGTCCAGGGTCGACATCCGGGCCGCGACCGGCGCGGTCGGGACCTCGTGCGTCGTGGTCACGCGTCCCTCTCCGGCTTGGTCGCCCGGATGAAGGCGCTGGCGAACGCGCCGTCGAGCGCTGCGACAGCGTCAGCGAGGGTGGTGCCCGCGGGCAGGCTGGACGGGTCGAGCTGATCTGCCATCGCCTCCAGGTCGCTGGTGTCATAGCGGCGGGTCACCTCGACGGAGGCGTCCTCGAAGCCGGCGGCCTCGAGCCTGCTCACGTAGTCCGTGTCGAGCAACGAGCCGGAGATGCAGCCGGTCCACAGGCTCATCACTCCGCGCAGGTGGTCGGGGATTCCGCGAAGCAGCACGATGTCGGAGACCGCGAAGCGCCCACCGGGGCGGAGCACCCGGAACGCCTCGGCCAGCACCGCGTCCTTGTCCGTGCTCAGGTTGATGACGCAGTTGGAGATCACGACGTCCACGCACCCGTCAGGAAGGGGAACGTCCTCGATCGAGCCGAGCAGGAACTGTGCGTTCTCGACCCCGGCCTCGGCTCGGTTCTTCTCGGCCAGCTCGAGCATCTCTGGAGTGAGGTCGAGGCCGTATGCGGTGCCTCCCGGAGCGATCCGCCGCGCGGAGAGGAGCACATCGAGACCACCGCCGGACCCCAGATCGAGGACGTCCTCGCCAGGAACCAGCTCGGCCAGCGCCGTCGGGTTGCCGCATCCGAGCGAGGCGGCCAGAGCGGCGTCGAACGGGGTATCTGCCTCGTCGTACAGGCCGGAGGTGATCGGATCGATCGCCTTCATCTTCGCGGACTCCCCGCAGCACGAGGAACCCTCACTGCTGCCGCAGCACCCCGAGGACTCCCCGACCAGGGAGAGCCGGGCGGCTGACGCATACCTCTCCTGGACCGCTGCTCGAACCTGCTCGTCGGTCTGTGCGGTGGTGCTCATCGAATCCGTCCTTGTCTCGATGCTTGTCGAATCAGGTGATGGTCCTACTCTCGCGGACTGATTCGATATCTGTCAAGATAGGGACCATGACTGTTCTGGAGTCCACCCCGAAGACGGCTGCAATGACGTGCTGCGGCCTGGCGACGACCCCGGTCACCGCCGAGGACGCGGAGCGGCTCCC
>JAAYSB010000247.1 GCA_012518475.1 Intrasporangiaceae bacterium
CCGCGGTTGCCGCCGCGCACAACACGGCCTCACTGAGGACCGCCGAGGCCGCCGGTCTGACCCGCATCGGTCGCCGGCAGCTGGCCGGGGATCCGGTGGAGCTCGGGCCGGCTGTGCTGCTTCGGGCTCCTGCTGTCGAGGTCGTGCGAGAGTCGGGGTTCGTCGCCACGGCGCGGGCGGAGGTTCTCGACCTCTGGGTGGGGGTGACCGAGGACGGGGGTGCGGTCGGCTTCGTGCCGGGTGACCCCAGGTCGGTGCACGAGGAGGCGCTCGCGGCGCATGAGTCGCAGATGCGGGCCGGTGCTGCGGTGGCCGTGCTCCAGCGGTGCCCTGCGACCGGGGCGCTGCTCTCGATCGGCTGGCTCGTGGGGGAGGAATCGCCGCGGCATGCTCACCGGGCCACCGCATACCGCATCATGAGCGACCCGGCCCACCGGGGACGGAACCTCGGCCGGCTGCAGGTGGCGGCGATGCACCGGGTGGCACGCGCGGACGGGGTGGAGATGGTGCTGCTGACCGTGCGGGGAGGGCTGGGGCTGGAGGAGTTCTATGCGGGGTGCGGGTATGCGGAGGTCGGGCGGATTCCCGGTGGCATCCGGGTCGCTCCGGGGGACGACCGCGATGACGTGCTCATGATGCGCAGGCTCTGACTGCCGCGACGACAGGCGTGCCTGATGTGGATGGCGGCGGGCGGTGTCGGTCCGGGCGTCTAGGGTGGAGAGATGCCGGACCTCGACGCTCTGCTGCACGCCGCGGTCACGGACCTCGGGGGGACCGAGCGGCCCGGGCAGACCGAGATGGCGACGTCCGTGGCACGTGCGATCGAGACCGGCGAGCACCTGCTCGTCCAGGCTGGGACCGGCACCGGCAAGTCCCTCGCCTACCTCGTGCCGTCGATCGCCCACGCGATGGAGACCGGGAAGCCGGTGATCGTGGCAACGGCGACGATCGCGCTCCAGGGGCAGATCGTCGACCGGGACATGCCCCGGCTCGCGACGGCACTGACCCCGTTGCTGGGGCGGCGGCCGACCTTCGCGATCGTCAAGGGCCGGCGCAACTATGTCTGCAAGAACAAGCTCGCCGGCGGGTTCCCCGACGAGGAGGACATGCTCTTCGGCGCTGACCGGGTCGACACGAACCTGTCCGTCCGGGAGGCCGAGGCCAAGCGGGTGCGCGAGTGGGCGGAGGAGACCGAGACCGGTGACCGTGACGACCTTGTCCCCGGCGTGAGCGACCGGGTCTGGCGGGCCCACTCCGTCTCCGCCGAGGAGTGCCTCGGGCAGCGGTGCCCGATGGTGAGCGAGTGCTTCGTCGAGCAGGCCCGAGCGGCCGCGCACGAGGTGGACGTGGTCGTCACGAACCACTCGTTCATGGCCATCGACTCCTTCGAGGGCCGGTTCATGCTGCCCGAGCACGACACCCTCGTCATCGACGAGGCCCACGAGCTCGTCGACCGGGTCACCTCGACGATCAAGGACGAGCTGTGGCCCGGGGCTGTGCGCGGCGCGGTGAAGCGGGCGAGCCGCTTCCTCGACGACGACCGGCTCGAGGACGCGGCTGAGGCGCTCGCCGGTGCCCTGGAGCCGTTGGGCGAGGGGCGGCTGCAGAGCGGGATCCCGGACGCGCTTGCCATGGCGCTCGCCCAGGTGCGGGATGCTGCCCGGTCGGCGCTCTCGCAGGTCAAGCCTGAGGACAGCAAGGAGATCGACGGGGCCCGACAGGTGGCCATGGCTGCACTCGAGGAGGTCTTCGACAACGCCGAGCGGGTGCTGGAGGAACGCGATCTCGACGTCGTCTGGGTCTCCGAGGAGCAGTGGCGCGGGAAGGTGCTGCATGTCGCGCCGATGAGCGTGGCCGTCCTACTCCGCGACAAGGTCTTCAGCGACCGCACGGTCATCCTCACGTCGGCCACGCTCGAGCTGGGCGGCAGCTTCGACACCGTCGCGGGCACGATGGGGCTGCGGGGTGAGGGAGCGCCGTCATGGACCGGGCTCGATGTGGGCTCGCCGTTCGACTACGGCCAGCAGGCCATCGCCTATGTCGCCTCGCACCTGCCGGCCTATGGTCGCGACGGCATGCCGGACGAGTTCCTCGACGAGATCGAGATGCTCGTGCGTGCGGCGGGGGGTCGGACCCTCGGGCTGTTCTCCTCGATGCGTGCCGCCAAGTACGCGGCCGAGATCATGCGGGCCCGCTTCGACGCAGACCCGAGTGGGATCACGTTCCTGTGCCAGGGCGAGGACCAAATGACCACCCTCGTGCGGGCGTTCGCCAAGGACGCGCGCGTGTGCCTCTTCGGGACGCTGACGCTGTGGCAGGGTGTGGACGTGCCCGGCTCGGCGTGCCAGCTCGTCATCATCGACCGGATCCCGTTCCCGCGGCCGGACGACCCGATCACCTCGGCGAGGTCCCAGGTCATCGCGGAGCGCGGCGGCAATGGCTTCATGTCGGTCTCCGCGCCCCACGCCGCGCTGCGGCTCGCCCAGGGTGCCGGCCGGCTCATCCGGCGAGCCGACGACCGGGGCATCGTCGCCTTCCTCGACAACCGGATGATGACCGCTCGCTATGCCGGGTTCCTCCAGAAGTCACTGCCGCCGTTCTTCCCCACAACGGACCAGGCCCTCGTCGTCGGGGCACTGCGTCGTCTCGACGAGAGTGCCCCCGAGCCGCTAGCGGTGCACGATCCGCCGCCGCGCACACTCTCGGGGCGTTCGGCGATGCCGACTGCCGCGGTCACGACTCCGGCTGAGACCGCGGTTGACTCCGAGGCTGCCGGGTCATCCGGGCCCGTCGCTTCCGATCCGCCGCCGGTCGCCGGTTCCCGCACTGCGGTGACGCGCGGCGAGGCATGGAGCGACCAGGAGGACGAGGAGCTGCGGGACGGTCTCGACATCGGGCTCGATGCCACCACCATCGCCGAGCAGCTCGAGAAGTCGGTCGAGGCGGTCGAGGCGCGGATCGCGGCCCTGGGGCTGACCGTGTCCGATGACCAGGAGTCGTTCTCCTTCGAGTGAGCGCGACCAGGTGTCAGCGGGGAGGGGCAGCAGGCGCGGGCGGGCAGGTGTCGGTGTGGCATGGCAGGCTTGTCCGCGTGGCCCCACTCGTCCTCATCTCCGGACCGGAGACCCTCCTCATCGACCGCGGCGTCGAGCGCGTGCTGGCCCAGGCGAAGCAGGCGAGTGACGACCTCGAGGTGGTCCGGCTCTACGGCGCGACCTATGAGGCCGGCGAGCTCATGCTCCAGGCCAGCCCCTCACTCTTCGGCGGCGACAAGCTGCTCCTCGTGCGCGACCTCGATGAGGCGACCGACGAGCTCATCGAGGACCTCGACACCTACCTCAAGGCCCCGGACCCGAGCGTCGGCCTCGTCGTCACCCACAAGGGCGGCAACCGGGGCAAGCGAATCCTCGATGCCCTGAAGAAGGCCAAGGCCGAGGTCATCAATGCCCCGGCGGTCAAGTCCGACCGCGACAAGATCGACTTCGCCGCCCGCGAGTTCAGCGGTGCCGGGCGCCAGGCCCGACCGGATGCCGTTCACGCCCTCGTCGAGGCGGTGGGCACGGACCTGCGTGAGCTCGCCTCGGCCTGCCAGCAGCTCATCTCCGACACGCAGGGCGTCATCGACCTCGACCTCGTGACGACCTATCACGCGGGCAAGGTCGAGGCGACCGGCTTCCGCGTTGCCGATGCTGCCCTGGCCGGCAATACGGGGGAGGCCCTGCGGCTCTTCCGGCACGCGCTCGCCGTCGGGGTCGACCCGGTGCCGATCGTGGCCGTCCTTGCCTCCCAGCTCCGCCAGCTCGTCAAGGTCGAGGCCGCCGGCCGCGGCCGCGCCGCCGACATCGCCCGACAGGTCGGCCTGGCGCCCTGGCAGGTCGAGAAGTCCTGGCGCACGCTGAACGGCTGGGACTCCGAGGGCCTCGGCCAGAGCATCCAGGCTGTGGCGGCTGCCGACTTCGAGGTCAAGGGTGGGGGAGCGGCCGGTCACGGCCGGGCTCCCGAGTACGCCGTCGAGCGCGCCATCCTCACGATCACGAGCGAGCGTCGCCGCCGCTGAGCCGCTCCCTGTGGCCTCGGCGCCCCTGGCGAGACGCGGGGTTCGTGCCGAGACGCGGCCTCCCACGATCCTGCGGCGCCATATCGCCGCAGCCGCTGCATGCGCCGCGCGTCGGGGAGACCACCGCAACCACCGGCCGGCGCCGACCACGGGAGGGGTGAGGCGCGGGGGAGGGGTGCGCGAGGCATACCCCATCGGCGTTTTGATCCGGCGGCCTCGCCGCTGCTAGATTTGCTCCTTGCGTGTGCGTTCTAGGTCGTGCGCGCACGAAAACCGCATCACCACGAGCAGCCGTTTCAACGACGGTGCCCCACGCCGGTGTCCCACGACTGCTCCTGCCGCCCTCTACGGCATGCCTCATCGAGGCGAAGACCTAACAACGAAAGCGAAAGATCACCAGTGGCAAACATCAAGTCCCAGCTCAAGCGGATCAAGACGAACCGCGCGGCCACCGAGCGCAACAAGGCCGTCAAGTCCGAGATCCGCACGTGGGCCCGCAAGGTCCGCGAGGCTGCCGACGCCGGCAACGCCGACGAGGCGCGTGAGTTCCTGGCCACCGCGAGCAAGAAGCTCGACAAGGCCGTGAGCAAGGGCGTCATCCACAAGAACCAGGCCGCCAACAAGAAGTCGGCCCTGGCCAAGCGCGTCGCCGAGCTCTGATCTCTGCAGATCGGGTATGCGCCGCGCAACCGGCGTAGCCCCGACACCTGACCGGCCGGTCACCTGAGTCCAGGTGACCGGCCGTTCTGCTGCCCGGACTCAGCTCCCCCACTCAGGGCGGGAACTGCGGTCTTCGCCTAGGAAAGTTCCCTGTGCGAAGTCGCGCTTTCCCGCCTGAGGCGGGAAAGGTGAGGCGACCCACCTGCTCAACTAAGGGCGGCCTCGACGGCGGCCGCGACCTCGGTGAAGACGGCCTCGTCGAGCACGGCGCCCTCGCGGCGGATCGCGTCGGGGGCGATGCGCAGAATGCGGTTGACCCGCGCCTCGCTGGGGCGGCCGCGGTGGTCCCAGGCCCCGGAACCGATGTCGATCCAGATGCGCCCCTGGCGGAGCTCATGGGCGGCGTTGCGGTCGCGGTCCTTGCTCGTGAGCTGGAGCGCGAGCAGCCAGGGGCCGTCGTGACCGATGAGCAGGACGGGGCGGTCCTTGCCCCTCGTGTGGTCCTCCTCGTACGGCACCCAGGCCCAGACGATCTCGCCGGGGTCGGGCTCGCCGTCGGGGTGGGGGTCGTAGACGATCGAGACCGGTCCGTCGAAGTCACCGGGATAGGCAGGCGCCTCGAGGGTCGCGGGCCCGCTGCCGTCCCGAGGGGAGGGCGTCGATGCTGGTCGGCGGGGGTGCAGGACCTGCTCGAGTCCCTTCTTGAGCAGGCGGAGGACGCGGGGTGGGACGGTCGGCATACAGCCAGTCTATGAGGTCGAGTTGTGAGGTTAGGCGAACCTTAGTTACCGTTCTCTCATGCATCTCAGACCACGCATCATCGCTGTCCCCGCACTCGCCGCCCTGGCCCTGGCCGGCTGCGGCTCCGGTGAGACCAGCGACTCGGGGACGACCGCACCCAGCACCGACCCCGGCACTGCCAGCGAGGCCGCGGGCGAGCAGACGGTGACGATCTACTCCGGCCGCAACGAGAACCTCGTCGGCCCCATCATCGAGAAGGTCCAGGAGGCCACCGGTGCGACCGTCGAGGTCCGCTACGGCGACTCCGCCGAGCTCGCGGCCCAGCTGCTCGAGGAGGGCGACCGCACCCAGGCCGACCTGTTCTTCAGCCAGGACGCCGGTGCTCTCGGCGCCCTCGCCAAGGAGGGTCGCCTCGCCGAGCTCGACGACTCCATCACCGGCGTGGTGCTCGACGGGTACTCGGACACCGAGGGCCACTGGGTAGCCACCTCGGCCCGGGCCCGGGTCATCGCCTACAACCCCGAGATCGCTCCCGAGGTCGAGCAGATGACCTCCATCGACGACATCCTCGACCCCACGTACAAGGGTCAGGTCGGCATCGCCCCGACGAACGCGTCGTTCCAGTCCTTCGTCACCGCCCTGCGGGTCGCCAAGGGTGAGGACGGCGCCCGCGAGTGGCTCTCGCAGCTCAAGGCCAACGAGCCGAAGATCTACGAGAAGAACGGTGGAATCCTCGACGCGGTCGACAGCGGCGAGGTGGGCCTCGGCCTGATCAACCACTACTACTGGTACGAGAAGGCCGACGAGGTCGGGCTGGACAACCTCACGGCCAAGATCCACTTCCTCGGCACCGACGACCCGGGCGCTCTCATCAACGTCGCCGGTGTCGGCATTCTCGAGGGCTCGGAGGAGGCCGATGCCGCCGCCGAGGTCATCGAGTACTTCCTCTCCGAGGAGGGTCAGCAGTACTTCACCGACGAGACCTCCGAGTACCCGGTCGTCGACGGCATCACCCTCAAGGAAGGCCTCACCCCGCTCGCCGACCTGCGCGGCAGCACCATCGACCTCAACCAGCTGGACTCGCTCGGTGAGACCCTCGCTCTGCTCGACGAGGTCGGCCTGACCTGATGCACGACCGGTCGGCGGTCACCCGGCGACGACTGCGCAACAGCGGCAAGCCCCCGTGGTTCCTCGTGATCCCGGGGCTTGTCGCTGCTGCTGTCGCCCTGCTGCCGATCGGCTATCTCGTCGTCCGCGCGTTCGAGGCCGGGCCCGGGCGGCTTGCGGAGGTTCTCCTCCGGGAGCGCACGGCCCTGCTCATCGGTCGCAGCGTCGCCCTCACCGTCGCGGTGACTGCCGCCTGCGTCCTCCTCGGTCTCCTCTTCGCCTTCATCGTCGTCCGCAGCGATCTGCCCGGCCGGGCAACGATCGGTGTACTCGCAGCACTGCCGCTGGCCGTCCCCTCCTACATCGCTGCCTTCGCGTGGGCCTCCTCCCCGGTCCCGATCAGCGGGTTCCTCGGCTCCTTCCTCGTCCTGACGGCGTGCTGCTATCCCTACGTCTATCTGCCGGTCGTGGCTTCCATGCGGGGGATCGATCCGGCCACCGAGGAGGTCGCACGCGGTCTCGGCAAGACGGCGTGGCAGGCCTTCTGGTCGGTCACAGCGCGCCAGGTGCGTCCGGCTGCGGCCGGTGGTGCGCTCCTCGTCGCGCTCTACACCCTGAGCGACTTCGGGGCGGTCTCGCTGCTGCGCTACGACGTCTTCACCCGCGTCATCCACACGTCCTACCGGTCGAGCTTCGACCGCACGCCGGCCGCGATCCTCTCCCTGCTCCTCGTCGTCCTCACCGTGACGATCACGGTGAGCGAGGCACGCATGCGATCGGCCTCCGAGCAGGTCCGCGTCGGTGGCGGCGTCGCGCGACGTCCGTCCCGCATACACCTCGGGCGGTGGGCCTGGATCGTCGCCCCGGGCGCGATCGGCGTTCTCGTGCTGGCCCTGGTGTTCCCGATCGTCTCGCTGCTGTACTGGTCAGCCACCGGCCTCTCGCGCGGCGTCGACGTCGACAGACTCGTCGAGTCGACAGTGACCACAGCGTGGTTCGCGACGCTCGGCATGCTCGCCTGCATCGCGCTCGCCGTGCCGGTCGGCATCCTCGCCGCCCGCTTCCGGAACAGGTCGGTGCGGATGCTCGAGCACGCGACGTTCGCGGGACACGCGCTGCCCGGGATCGTCGTCGCCCTTGCCCTCGTCTTCTTCGGCGTCCGCTACGCGACCCCGATCTATCAGCGCACCCCGATGCTCGTCCTGGCGTATGCGGTGCTCTTCCTGCCGATGGCTGTCGCCGGCATCCGATCGGCGGTTGCCATGAGCAGTCCGCGGATCGAGGAGGTCGCCCGCAGCCTGGGCAAGACCAGAGGTGAGGTGATGCGCCAGGTGACGCTGCCGCTCGCCGCGCCCGGCATCGCCGCGGGGGCCGCGCTCGTGCTGCTCACCGCGATGAAGGAGCTGCCGGCCACCCTGCTGCTCCAGCCGACCGGGACCCGCACGCTCGCGACGAG
>JAAYSB010000248.1 GCA_012518475.1 Intrasporangiaceae bacterium
GCAGTAGTCAAACGATGCGCCGGTGCGGTCCAGCTTGTTCACGTAGCAGATGCGCGGGACGCCGTAGGTGGTGGCTTGGCGCCACACGGTCTCGGACTGGGGCTCGACGCCCTCCTTGCCGTCGAAGACGGCGACGGCACCGTCGAGGACACGCAGGGAGCGCTCCACCTCGACCGTGAAGTCGACGTGACCCGGGGTGTCGATGATGTTGATCTGATTGCCGTTCCAGAAGCTGGTGACGGCCGCGGAAGTGATGGTGATCCCCCGCTCCTTCTCCTGCTCCATCCAGTCGGTGGTCGACGCGCCGTCGTGGGTCTCCCCCATCTTGCGGTTGACACCGGTGTAGAAGAGGACGCGCTCCGTCGTCGTCGTCTTACCGGCGTCGATGTGCGCCATGATCCCGATGTTGCGGACCTTGGTCAGGTCGGTCAGGACATCCTGTGCCACGTTCGTGTCTCTCAGTTCGTATGCGGTTCGCGGTTCCCGTCGGTTCTCGACGGGTCTCGGCGAAGGGTTTCGCTCAGTTGCTCGTATGCGGGGAGCAGGCGAGTCGGTGGTGGGCGGCTGCTCGCCGCCCACCACCGAACGACTCACCAGCGGTAGTGCGCGAAGGCCTTGTTGGACTCGGCCATCTTGTGGGTGTCCTCACGACGCTTGACAGCGGCACCGAGGCCGTTGCTCGCGTCGAGGATCTCGTTCATGAGGCGCTCGGTCATCGTCTTCTCGCGACGCTGCCGGGCATAGCCGACGAGCCAGCGCAGCGAGAGGGTCGTCGCACGACCCGGCTTGACCTCGACCGGAACCTGGTAGGTCGCACCACCGACGCGGCGGGACTTGACCTCGAGGGTCGGGCGGACGTTGTCGAGCGCGCGCTTGAGGGTCGCGACCGGGTCGGTGCCGGTCTTCTCGCGGCAGCCCTCGAGGGCGCCGTAGACGATGCCCTCGGCGATGGACTTCTTCCCGTCGAGAAGGATCTTGTTGACGAGCTGGGTGACCAGCGTCGACTGGTAGACCGGGTCGACGACGAGGGGGCGCTTGGGAGCGGGGCCCTTACGAGGCATTACTTCTTCTCCTTCTTCGCGCCGTAGCGGGAGCGCGCCTGCTGGCGGCCCTTGACGCCCTGGGTGTCCAGGGTGCCGCGGATGATCTTGTAGCGGACGCCGGGGAGGTCCTTCACACGACCGCCACGGACGAGCACGATCGAGTGCTCCTGGAGGTTGTGGCCGACGCCGGGGATGTAGGCCGTGACCTCGATGCCGCTGGACAGGCGCACACGGGCGACCTTGCGGAGGGCAGAGTTCGGCTTCTTGGGGGTGGTGGTGTAGACACGCGTGCAGACGCCACGGCGCTGCGGGGAGCCCTTGAGGGCAGGAGTCTTGACCTTGGAGGTCTTGTCCTGCCGGCCCTTGCGCACCAGCTGGTTGATCGTAGGCAACCTAGGTTCTCCGTACTGTTCTCGTGAGACTGTCGTCTCGTTGTCCATCCGGTCTGATCGCTGAACAGACTGATGGTTCCTTGGACTGAGCCCGTGGGGGCCGCTCTTCCCTGCACTCCCCGACGTTTCGGCCACGGTGGGATACCGTGAGTTCTGCGTGGGGCGCCCGGCAAGAGGTGGGCGAGAGACGCCTGGGAGCCTCCCTTCGGTCACCCCGTCACTCATCGCTGAGCGCGGTGATGCCGCAGCGTCCGGTCCTAGCCAGACACAGCGTTCAACTTTACTCGCGTGGGTGGTGCTGCACCAAATCGGCATCAGCCTGGGCAGCTGCCTCCAGCAGGTAGATGCCGTACGTCAGATCGCGCCCCTCACGCGACACCCGGCGGAGCACCTCCTGCGCCGTCCCCCCCTCGATGGAGTCCAGCGCTGCGAGGAGCTCCGGCGCCGGGTGCGAGGACCAGATCGCGAGCACACCGGAGGGTGCGAGCGCGGCGACGGCGGAGGAGAGTCCGGCAGGCCCATACAGGCGAGCGTTGTCCTCCCGGACGAGGAACCCTGGCCCGTTGTCGACGTCGAGGAGGATGAGGTCCCACTCCCCCGGCGTCGCGGTGAGGACCTCGACGACGTCGCCGGCGCGCAGGTGTATGCGGGGATCGACCAGGTCGGTCGGCAGCAGTCCCGCACCGGCCCAGTCGATGAGCGGCTCGGCGATCTCCACCACGAGGACCTCCTCGACCCGCTGGTCGGCAAGCACCGCCGTGGCGGTGAATCCCAGCCCGAGGCCGCCGATCAGCACCCGGCGGGGAGCGTCATGTCGGCCCAGTGCCACCGTGGCGAGCGCGACCTCGGTGCTCACGTCGACGGTGTCCATCACGAACACTCCACCCACGACGAGCTCGGTGTGCGCACCCCTGCGGCGCAGCGCCACCTCCCCGACCGACGAGCCTGCCCGGGCGAGGGTCGTGGCGGGAGCGGCGTCAGTCACGGGTGTCGCCGAGGTCCATCGCGACACCGAGGATGAGGAACAGCGCTGCGGGGAGGAAGAACAGCCCGATGGAGGCCATCGACAGCGCGGTGAGGAGCAGAAAGAGGGCTAGGCAGATCCAGCGGACCATCATCTGCGGCGCCCGCCACACCCCGACGGCGAGCAGCACGAGGAGGAGTCCGGGCAGGACGGCCCACCAGCCGTTGACCTCGATGAGGGTGGCCGTCACCTCGGTCGTCGTACCCGAGCCGTCGGGCGTGGCCGTCTGCGCCGCGGGCGAGTACATCGGCAGGATCAGGGTGGCGATCCAGGCGATCGCGGCGAGGACGACGCCGGCGAGTCGGAAGTGACGGTGCATCCCGCCATCATCTCACCGGCGAATCCCCGCAGCGGACCAGTGCTAGCGACTCAGAGCTTCGCGCACTGGCCTTCGAGGTTGCCGTCGACGCTGTTGTTCGCGCCGGTGGGCTCCATCGTGTTGCCCTGGCACTGGATGTTGCCCTCCAGGGTGACGTCGTTGATCTCGATGATCCCGAGCATGTTCTCGACCTGGATGTCACCATCGATGCGGACGTCCGCGACCGCGAGGGTCCCGCCGCCGTTGATCTGGATGTTGCCGTCGATCGCCCCGCCGGCGAGGTCGAGGGCCCCGATCGTCTCGCCCTGGATGTCCCCGTCGATGGTGGCCCCCCGCGAGACCACGGCACCCCCGGACTCGATCGTCACGTTGCCGTCGATGGTTGCTCCCTCGATACAGGTGATCTGGCCGGCGGGGATGCTCACGTCCTCCTGGAGCGTGCCGGTGAGGACGTCCCCGCAGGTCTGAGCAAGGTCTCCGAGACTGTTGCTGTCCCCGCCGTCCAGGCCGGTCGGTGCGTCGGTGGACATGGCCGTGGCTGCGTCGGTCGCGTCGTCGAGCGCGTCGGTGGCCGCGTCCGTGGCGGCATCGGTGTCGAGGGTGACCGCCGGCGAGGTCGGCGGGGCCTCGGGGTCCGTCGTACCGCCACAGGCGGCCAACGTCAGTGCGGCCGCAGCAGCGGTCGTGGCCAGGGTGAGTCGACGAATCATGCGGGTCTCCTGATGAGAGGAATGGGCAGGAACTCTCTCCACCCTGCGGCATGTACGGGGTGCGGCTCAACTCAGCCGGTGGAAACACCAGGGGCGGTATGCGACGAGCTGACTCGCGCATACCGCCCCTGGTGCGGTTGTTCCGAACCGGTTCGGAACTGTCCAGACGAGAACCGATCGAGACGAGAACCGATCGAGACCAGAACCGGTCGAGACTAGAACCGATCGAGCCCCAGCTCGGTGTCGTCGAGGCGGATCGCCTCACCCGTTCCGGTGCCGAACATGCCGTAGTCGTACTGGTCGTACGTCGGCAGGGTGTACATCGCGGCCTTGGCCTCCTCGGTCGGCTCCACAACCACGTTGCGGTAGCGCGACAGCCCGGTCCCGGCGGGGATGAGCTTGCCGAGGATGACGTTCTCCTTCAGGCCGAGCAGCGGGTCGGACCGGGCGCCCATAGCCGCCTCGGTGAGGACCCGGGTGGTCTCCTGGAAGGAGGCCGCCGAGAGCCACGACTCGGTCGCGAGCGAGGCCTTGGTGATACCCATGAGCTCGGGACGACCCGAGGCCGGGGTGCCACCCTCGGCGACGACCTTGCGGTTCTCCTCGAGGAAGCGACCGCGCTCGGCGAGCTCGCCGGGCAGCAGGTTCGTGTTGCCGGACTCGATGATCGTCACGCGACGCAGCATCTGGCGCACGATGACCTCGATGTGCTTCTCGTGGATCGACACACCCTGCTGGCCGTAGACCTTCTGGACCTCGTCGACGAGGTGCTTCTGGGTCTCCCGCGGGCCGAGGATGCGCAGCACCTGCTTCGGGTCGATCGCACCCATCGTCAGCTGCTGGCCGACCTCGACGTGCTCACCGTCGCTGACCAGCAGCTTGACGCGCTTGCTGATCGGGTAGGCGTGCTCGTCGCTGCCGTCGTCCGGGGTGAGGAGCAGGCGGCGGGCCTTGTCGGTCTCCTCGATGGTGATCCGGCCACTGGCCTCGGCGATCGGCGCGACACCCTTGGGCGTACGGGCCTCGAAGAGCTCGACGACACGCGGCAGACCCTGAGTGATGTCGTCACCGGCCACACCACCGGTGTGGAAGGTCCGCATCGTCAGCTGGGTTCCGGGCTCACCGATCGACTGGGCGGCGATGATGCCGACCGCCTCGCCGATGTCGACGAGCTTGCCGGTGGCGAGCGAACGGCCGTAGCACTTGGCGCAGGTCCCGACGTGGCTCTCACAGGTGAGGACCGAACGGACCTTGACCTCGTCGACGCCGGCGGCGAACAGCGCGCCGATGACGACGTCACCGAGGTCGATGCCGGCGTCGGCGATGGTCGCGCCGTCGTGGACGACGTCCTCGGCGAGGGTACGGGCATAGACGCTCGTCTCGACCGCCTCGTGGAGGAACCGGTTGCCGGTGCGCTCGTTGATCTCGGCGATCGGCATGGTCAGGCCACGCTCGGTGCCACAGTCGTCCTCACGGATGATGACGTCCTGCGACACATCGACCAGACGCCGGGTGAGGTATCCGGAGTCGGCGGTCCGCAGCGCGGTGTCCGCCAGACCCTTACGCGACCCGTGCGTCGAGATGAAGAACTCGAGCACCGTCAGACCCTCGCGGAAGTTCGCGCGGATCGGACGCGGAATGATCTCGCCCTTGGGGTTCGACACCAGTCCACGCATACCGGCGATCTGACGCAGCTGCATCATGTTGCCTCGGGCGCCGGAGTGGACCATCCGCCAGATGGTGTTCGTGGCGGGGATGTTGGCCTCCATCTCCTTGGCGACCTCGTTGGTCGCCTGCGTCCAGATCTCGATGAGCTCCTGACGGCGCTCCTCGTCGGTGATCAGACCGCGCTCGTACTGGAGCTGGACCTTCTCCGCCTTGGCCTCGTAGGCCTCGAGGATCTCGGTCTTGCGGGCCGGGGTGACGACGTCCGAGATGGCAACGGTCGTGCCGGACCGGGTGGCCCAGTAGTAGCCGTGGTCCTTCAGTGCGTCGAGCGAGGCTGCGACCTCGACCTTGCTGTAGCGCTCGGCGAGGTTGTTGACGATGTCGGACAGCGTCTTCTTGTTGGCCGGCTCGTTGACGAACGGGTAGTCGTGCGGGAGCGTCAGGTTGAAGATCGCCCGGCCCAGCGTGGTCTCGAGGACCACGTTGTGCGCGAAGCCGTTCTCGTCCACCTCGAGGTCCGAGCCCGGGGTCGGGACGACCTCGGGGATGCGGATCTTGATCTTGCTGCCGATCTCGATCTCGCCGGCGTCGAAGGCCATCTGCGCCTCGGGGATGGTCGAGAAGACCCGACCCTCGCCCTTGCCGCCCTCGACCTCGGAGGTGAGGTGGAACAGGCCGATGATCATGTCCTGGGTGGGCATGGTCACCGGGCGGCCGTCCGCCGGCTTGAGGATGTTGTTGCTCGAGAGCATGAGGATCCGGGCCTCGGCCTGGGCCTCCGCGGAGAGCGGGACGTGCACGGCCATCTGGTCACCGTCGAAGTCCGCGTTGAAGGCGGTGCAGACGAGCGGGTGGATCTGGATGGCCTTGCCCTCGACGAGCTGAGGCTCGAAGGCCTGGATGCCGAGACGGTGCAGGGTCGGTGCGCGGTTGAGCAGCACCGGGTGCTCCGTGATGACCTCTTCGAGGACGTCCCAGACGACCGGGCGTGCCCGCTCGACCATGCGCTTGGCGCTCTTGATGTTCTGGGCGTGGTCGAGGTCGACCAGGCGCTTCATGACGAACGGCTTGAACAGCTCCAGGGCCATCTGCTTGGGCAGACCACACTGGTGCAGCTTCAGCTGTGGGCCGACGACGATGACCGAGCGGCCGGAGTAGTCGACGCGCTTGCCGAGCAGGTTCTGCCGGAAGCGGCCCTGCTTGCCCTTGAGCATGTCCGAGAGCGACTTCAGCGGACGGTTGCCCGGTCCGGTGACCGGACGGCCGCGGCGGCCGTTGTCGAACAGGTTGTCGACGGCCTCCTGAAGCATGCGCTTCTCGTTGTTGACGATGATCTCCGGCGCACCGAGGTCGAGCAGCCGCTTGAGACGGTTGTTCCGGTTGATCACCCGGCGGTAGAGGTCGTTGAGGTCCGAGGTGGCGAAGCGGCCACCGTCGAGCTGAACCATCGGGCGCAGGTCCGGCGGGATGACCGGGACTGCGTCCAGGACCATGCCGGAAGGGTGGTTGGTCGTCTGCTGGAAGGCGGTGACCACCTTGAGTCGCTTGAGGGCACGGGTCTTGCGCTGGCCCTTGCCGGTCGCGATGGTCTCCTTGAGGGACTCCGACTCGGCGTCGAGGTCGAAGGTCTCCAGGCGCTTCTGGATCGCCGCGGCGCCCATGCCGCCCTCGAAGTACAGGCCGAAGCGGTCCCGCATCTCGCGGTAGAGCATCTCGTCGCCCTCGAGGTCCTGGACCTTGAGGTTCTTGAACCTGTCCCAGACCTGCTCGAGGCGCTCGATCTGAGCGTCGGCACGCTTGCGGATCTGGTTCATCTCGCGCTCGGCGCTGTCACGGACCTTGCGCTTGGCGTCGGACTTCGCGCCCTCGGCCTCGAGCGCAGCGATGTCGGACTCGAGCTTCTTGGCCCGGGTCTCGACGTCGGCGTCGCGACGGTTCTCGAGCTCCTTCTTCTCGACCTCGATCTGCGCCTCGAGCGAGGGCAGGTCAGCGTGCCGCTGCTCCTCGTCGACGTGCGTGATCATGTAGGCCGCGAAGTAGATGACCTTCTCGAGGTCCTTCGGGGCGAGGTCGAGCAGGTAGCCGAGGCGACTCGGGACACCCTTGAAGTACCAGATGTGGGTGACCGGGGCGGCGAGCTCGATGTGGCCCATCCGCTCGCGGCGGACGCCGGCGCGGGTGACCTCGACGCCACAGCGCTCACAGATGATGCCCTTGAAGCGCACCCGCTTGTACTTGCCGCAGTTGCACTCCCAGTCGCGGGTCGGGCCGAAGATCTTCTCGCAGAAGAGTCCGTCCTTCTCCGGCTTCAGGGTCCGGTAGTTGATGGTCTCGGGCTTCTTCACCTCGCCGTGGCTCCACGCGCGGATGTCGTCCGCGGTCGCCAGGCCGATGCGCAGCTCGTCGAAGAAGTTCACGTCAAGCACTTGGTGCTTCCTTCTCTCATGGTGAGTTGAAAAGTCAGTTGAGTTCGGGGGTGGTGGGGTCTGCGGCCGCCCCGGGGCGATGGACGTCCCGGGGCGGACCGGTCAGACCTCTTCGACAGAGCTGGGCTCGCGGCGGGAGAGGTCGATGCCGAGCTCCTCCGCAGCGCGGAAGACGTCCTCCTCGGCGTCACGCATCTCGATCGCGGAACCGTCGCTGGAGAGGACCTCGACGTTGAGACACAGGGACTGCATCTCCTTGACGAGAACCTTGAACGACTCGGGGATACCCGGCTCGGGGATGTTGTCGCCCTTGACGATCGCCTCGTAGACCTTGACCCGGCCGGTCACGTCGTCGGACTTGATCGTCAGCAGCTCCTGAAGGGCGTAGGCGGCGCCATAGGCCTCGAGTGCCCAGACCTCCATCTCACCGAAGCGCTGGCCGCCGAACTGGGCCTTTCCGCCGAGCGGCTGCTGGGTGATCATCGAGTACGGGCCCGTGCTGCGCGCGTGGATCTTGTCGTCCACGAGGTGGTGCAGCTTGAGGATGTACATGTAGCCGACCGAGATCGGCTCCGGGAACGGCTCGCCGGAGCGCCCGTCGAACATCCGGGCCTTGCCCGAGCCGTCGATGAGCCGGTCGCCGTCGCGGGTCAGCGTCGTCGACTCCAGCAGCCCGATGATCTCGGACTCCTTGGCGCCGTCGAACACCGGAGACGCGACCCGGGTGCCGGGCGCGGCCTCGCGGGCGTCGCCCGGGATCTGGGCAGCCCACTCGGGCTCCCCCTCGATCTTCCAGCCGTTGGCCGCAGCCCAGCCGAGGTGCAGCTCGAGGATCTGGCCGATGTTCATCCGGCCCGGGACACCGAGCGGGTTGAGCACGACGTCGACCGGGGTGCCGTCCTCGAGGAACGGCATGTCCTCGACCGGGAGGATCTTGGAGATGACGCCCTTGTTGCCGTGCCGGCCGGCAAGCTTGTCGCCGTCGGTGATCTTCCGCTTGTTCGCGACATAGACGCGGACGAGCTGGTTGACGCCGGGGGCGAGCTCGTCGCCGTCGTCCTTGTCGAAGACCTTGACGCCGATGACCGTGCCGGTCTCGCCGTGCGGGACCTTGAGGGAGGTGTCGCGCACCTCGCGAGCCTTCTCACCGAAGATGGCGCGGAGCAGCCGCTCCTCCGGGGTCAGCTCGGTCTCACCCTTCGGCGTGACCTTGCCGACGAGGAGGTCGCCGTCGCGGACCTCGGCGCCGATGCGGATGATGCCGCGCTCGTCGAGGTCGGCCAGCACGTCCTCGGAGACGTTCGGGATGTCCCGGGTGATCTCCTCCGGACCGAGCTTGGTGTCGCGTGCGTCGACTTCGTGCTCCTCGATGTGGATCGAGGAGAGGACGTCGTCCTGGACCAGTCGCTGGGACAGGATGATCGCGTCCTCGAAGTTGTAGCCCTCCCACGGCATGAACGCCACGAGGAGGTTGCGTCCGAGTGCCATCTCGCCACCGTCGGTGGCGGGACCGTCGGCGATGAGCTGACCCTGCTCGACCCGGTCTCCCTCGGAGACGACCACGCGCTGGTTGTAGCTGTTGCCCTGGTTGGACCGGGTGAACTTGTTGATCCGGTAGGTCTTGGTCGTCCCGTCATCGGCGGCCACGGTCACGAGGTCGGCGGAGACCTCGGTCACGGCGCCGGCCTTGTCCGCGATGACGACGTCACCGGAGTCGATGGCGGCCCGGAACTCCATGCCGGTCCCGACGAGCGGGGCCTCCGAGCGCACGAGCGGCACGGCCTGGCGCTGCATGTTCGAGCCCATGAGCGCACGGTTGGCGTCGTCGTGCTCGAGGAACGGAATGAGCGCGGTGGCCGCGGAGACCATCTGCCGCGCGGAGACGTCGATGTAGCCGACCTCCTCGCGCGGGATGTACTCGACCTCGCCGCCCTTGGTGCGCACGAGCACACGCTCGTGGGCGAAGCCGCGGCCGTCCTCGGTGAGGGTGGCGTTGGCCTGGGCGATGACGTGCTCGTCCTCCTCATCGGCAGAGAGGTAGTGGACCTCGTCGGTGATGACGCCGCCCTCGACCTTGCGGTACGGGGTCTCGATGAATCCGAAGGGGTTGATCCGGCCATAGGACGCGAGAGAACCGATCAGACCGATGTTCGGACCCTCAGGGGTCTCGATGGGGCACATCCGGCCGTAGTGCGAGGGGTGGACGTCACGGACCTCCATGCCGGCGCGGTCACGCGAGAGACCGCCGGGCCCGAGCGCCGAGAGGCGACGCTTGTGCGTCAGGCCGGCGAGCGGGTTGTTCTGGTCCATGAACTGGGACAGCTGGCTGGTGCCGAAGAACTCCTTGATGGAGGCGACGACCGGACGGATGTTGATCAGTGTCTGCGGCGTGATGGCCTCGACGTCCTGAGTCGTCATGCGCTCGCGGACGACGCGCTCCATCCGGGACAGACCGGTGCGGACCTGGTTCTGGATGAGCTCGCCGACGTTACGCAGGCGGCGGTTGCCGAAGTGGTCGATGTCGTCGGTCTCGACGCGCAGGTCGACCTCGGCCCCGTCACGGCTGCCGGTGATCGTCGTGTCCCCGTTGTGCAGCGCGCAGATGTACTTGATCGTGGCGATGATGTCGTCGACCGAGAGCACCGACTCGGTGAGCGGGGTCTCGATGCCGAGCTTCTTGTTGATCTTGTAGCGACCGACCTTGGCCAGGTCGTAGCGCTTGCCGTTGAAGTAGAGGTTGTCGAGCAGGTTGCGCGACGCCTCGGCGGTCGGCGGCTCGCCCGGGCGAAGCTTGCGGTACAGGTCGATGAGGGCGGCGTCCTGGTCGGCGAGGGTGTCCTTCTCGAGGGTGAGCTCGATGGACTCGTAGGTCGCACCGGAGGCGTCGACGAAGGCGCTGCGGATCTCGGACTCGCTCATGCCGAGGGCCTTGAGCAGGGTGGTCACCGGCTGCTTGCGCTTGCGGTCGACGCGGACACCGACCATGTCGCGCTTGTCGATCTCGAACTCGATCCACGCACCGCGGCTCGGGATGACCTTGGCGGTGTAGACATCCTTGTCGGAGGTCTTGTCGACGCTGCGCTCGAAGTAGACACCGGGGCTGCGGACCAGCTGGGAGACGACGACGCGCTCGGTGCCGTTGATGATGAACGTGCCGCGCTCGGTCATGAGCGGGAAGTCACCCATGAACACCGTCTGGCTCTTGATCTCACCGGTCGTGGTGTTCATGAACTCGGCCGTGACGAACAGCGGCGCGGAGTAGGTCTGGTCGCGCTCCTTGCAGTCCTCGATCGAGTACTTGACCTCCTCGAAGCGGTGGTCGCGGAAGCTGAGCGACATCGACCCCGTGAAGTCCTCGATCGGGGAGATCTCCTCGAAGATCTCCTCCAGACCGGAGCGCTCGGGAATGTCGGTGCGGCCCGCAGCCTGCGCCTGCGCGACTCGCTCCTGCCAGCGCTCGTTGCCGAGCAGCCAGTCGAAGCTCTCCGTCTGGAGGGCAAGCAGGTCGGGGACCTCGAGTGGTTCGCGGATCTTCGCGAAGCTCAGCCGGCCCGAGGCCGTCCGAGCGGTGGTGATGGTGTTGGACTTAGTGCGCGAGGCAGCCAAGGTTGGGTCCTTCCCAGAGGCCGAAGAACGTCTGTTGACAACGGTTGTGCTGTCAACCTCAGTAGCGGTGCGTCGACCACGATCCCCCACCCGCGGGCATACGACGACTGTCGACGGGACAGCGGATGTCGGTGCACGCAGCGGCACACAGAGTGCTCACGAGCAGTCACTCACGGGCACAGTGCTCACAACGATGCTCACAGCTTTGGGAGGGCATGGACGGCGCAAGGATCTAGCCTAACCAGATCAGGGCACAGAAAGCAACCGGAGTCAAGCACTCGGCTTGAACCGGTCGCGTCCTCGGCTCGTGACCCGCAAGGTCACGGTCAGCTCCGAAGGCCTCAGTCCTGGACGCCCGTCCTGGAGATCAGCGCTGCACGCAGGAGTGCCAGTGTGACACAACGAGCGGCAGTTCCATCGCCAAGAGAATGACGAATGTGGACCTCTTCGTCAAGTAGGAGGTGCGAGACTGGCCGGGTGTGTTCCTACTGCGGCTGCGAGAACATCGAGGTCATCGGGCGTTTCATGGACGAGCACGTGAGCATCGTCAACGCCCTCGGTGACCTGCGTCGAGCGATCCAGAGCACCGACCGGGCTGCGATCCACGAGGCAGCGGCTGCACTGGCCGGGCTGCTCGGACCGCACACCCACGCCGAGGAGGTCGGCCTCTTCGCCGTCATGGCCCGCGACTCGGAGTTCACCGAGCACATCGCAAGCCTCTGTGCCGAGCACGCGTCCCTCGATGCCGCGCTCATCGAGATCGCCGAGGGTTCGTGGGACGGCTTCCTGTCCTTCGAGCGGGCGCTGCGCGACCACATCGACCGCGAGGACAACGGACTCTTCCCGGCCGCGGCCATCGCCTTCGCGGGCCCGGAGTGGACCGAGGTCCACGAGCTCACGCCGCCGCAGGATCCTGGCTTCTCCACGGACATCTCCACGGACATCTCCTCGGCGTGACGGCTCCACAGCCCCGC
>JAAYSB010000249.1 GCA_012518475.1 Intrasporangiaceae bacterium
CGAACGTCATCGACGCCGACGTCGCCGTCCTCATGCCGATCGACATCGACCACACCCACTTCCTCGGGCACTCGGTCGAGGAGATCGCGGGGGAGAAGGTCGGGATCATCAAGCCCGGCGCCGTTGCCGTCTCTGCGCTCCAGCCGCACGAGGAGGCCTGGGAGCTCATCCGGGCCCGGGCCGGAGAGGTCGACGCCCGGCTCGTCAGCGAGGGCATCGACTTCGGCGTGCTCACCCGCGAGGTCGCCGTCGGCGGTCAGCTCATCTCGCTGCGCGGCCTGGCCGGTGAGTACGAGGACCTCGTCCTCACTCTGCACGGCAAGCACCAGGTGCACAACACCGCCGTCGCGGTCGCCGCGGTCGAGTCGTTCCTCGGTGGTGGCACCCAGCCGATCGCCCACGAGGTCCTCACCGCCGCCCTCGCGGAGGTCGAGTCACCCGGACGGCTCGAGATGGTCCGCCGCTCGCCGGCGGTTCTCGTCGACGCCGCCCACAACCCACACGGTATGCGTGCGCTCGCCGAGGCCCTCAACGACTCGTTCGCCTTCACCCGCCTGGTCGGCGTCGTCGCGATCTTCAAGGACAAGGACGCCGCCGAGATGCTCGAGATCCTCGAGCCGGCGCTCGACCACATCGTCGTCACCCGCACCACGTCCCCACGCGCGACGCCGCCCGAGGAGCTCGGCGAAATCGCTGCGGACATCTTCGGGGAGCACCGGGTCACGGTTGTCCGGGACCTTCCGGAGGCCCTCGACACCGCCGCTGGTCTTGCTGATGAGAGCGGAGTGGGCGGGGGAGTGCTCGCCACCGGATCGGTCTTCACCGCCGCCGAGGTGCGTCAGCTGCTTGGTGTGACGAGCGTCTGACCGCACCCGGGGGGCTTTGTCAGTTTCTGGATATCCGGAGCCTGTGGCCTGCGTCTGACCGGATGGCAGGGCATGTCAGCTCCCGGACATGCCGAAGCCCCCGCCTTCGGGCGGGTTGATCACGGATGGATCGTCGGGGCTGGGGCATCTCGCAGGTCGCCCGTGGTCAGGCGACCTGCCCGTCTGTTCGGTCGGGCACCGGTGGTCGTCGCAGTGCTCCTCGCCGTCGGAGCTCCTCGAGCTCCCGGTCATAGCTGCCCGGCGTCAGGTCCCAGACGACATAGCGTCCCCGCTCGTCCGGCTCGCTGAGCACGACGGCCCAGAGTCTCTTGCTGTGCACGTAAGTGTGGTGCATCTGGCAGAGCAGCGCGGCGTTGTCGAGGTTGGACGGTCCACCATCGGCCCAGTGCAGGACGTGATGCGCCTTTGTCCAGGCCGCAGGCCGGGAACAGCCCGGGAACGTGCACTCCGTGTCCCGTCGCCACAGCGTCCGTCGCTGGCGGCGGGTGAAGAGTCGCTTGACGAACCCCTCGTCGAGGCTCTCGCTGGCCACCCCGAGCACGTGGGGGATGAGGTCGGCGTCGCAGCACAGCCGACGGAGCGTCTCGATGCCGAGCCGAGTGCCCGTCGCGGCGGAGCCGAGCACCTCACCGGCACCGGCACGCCGCTCGAGCTCCTCGAGAGAGACGCTGACATGCACACAGGCATCCGACTCGGCCGGACCCCCTTGCGCGTGCGCGTCGGCAGCCGCCGCCCGGGAGCACAGCTCGAGCAGTGCCTCCGCCCGCCGCTGCCCGTTCGTCCGCAGGTCGGCCTCGCCGGTCTCGGGGTTGGGGCGTGGCTTGGCCAGCGGTCCGAGCGCGGCCTCGATGACCGCCGCCTGCTCGGGGGTGAGCCCCATCGTGTATCGCGTGATCTCCGCCGACTCGATGTTCGGCGCCGAGAGGAAGGCGAATCGGCGCAGCTTCTCCTGGGCGACCTCCACCTCGTCCATGTCAGGACGGCCGTACCGTGCGAGCATCGCCGTCTTGAGCGCCCGCATCATCGACGCGCCACCCACAGCCCCGACGTCGAGCACTCCTCGCGTTACGTCACCGACTGCTGCCGGCTGGAGCCGGTCGGACCAGCTCTCCATCTCACGGAGTGCGACCAGCCCCAGCGCCGGGGTGATCGCCCCGGTGCGGACGCGGTCCCAGATGATGGCGATCGGCGCCTCAGCGTCGACGACAACATCCTCCGCGTCGTAGTCCAGCCCCGGGGTGATCCGGGTGCGCTGGTTGGTCTCGTGGACCATCTTCGCGAGCTGTCCGCGCCCGCCCATGAGAAGGGAGGGGGAGTACTTGCCGATCCACGCATACAGAGTCATGCCCTCCTCGCCCTCGACGCCCCGCTGGGTCGTCTCGAGAAGGGTCTCGGCCCGCGCGCCGTCCGCCGCGGAGGTCAGGGCGTCGATCTCGGTGAGCAGCTCGGACAGCTCCGAACCGTAGGCCCCGGACAGCGCAGCCCCGAGGTTCGCCAGCGCCTCAGTGGCGGCAGCGATCGCCTCGCGATGCTGATCGATGATCCGGATCCCCTCCATGGGACAACGCTACCTGACAGATGTTCGATTAGCAACATGTATCCCAGGGAATTTCATTGAAAAACAAGACTACTCGCCAGTTGGGGATAACTCGAAAAAAGTCCCATCGGCTGTCGGACCCGCGTGACACAATGCCGCGCCCCGCGCGACCGCCGAGACGCCGGCGACGGTTCACAGCAGGCCGCGCGCCGCCCAGTGGCGCTGCTGCGCGGAGGCCATCCACGCATACAACCTCGGCAG
>JAAYSB010000250.1 GCA_012518475.1 Intrasporangiaceae bacterium
CACAACCTGGCAATTGCCAGGTTGTGGCACGGCCTAGAGTCGGGTCCATGAGTGAAGAACGTGCCCTGGCCGCCCTCGCCGACCTCGGTCTCGGCCACACCATCACGCGGCACGGCCGGGTCGGCTCGCTCGCCGAGGCAGCCGCCGCCCGCGGGGTCGAGCCACGCGACATCATCAAGACCCTCGTCGTGCGGCGGGCCGAGGACGACTACGTCCTGGTCCTCGTGCCGGGTGACCGGGAGATCTCCTGGCCCAAGCTGCGAGCCCTGCTCGGCGTGAGCCGGCTGTCGATGCCCGATGCCGAGAAGGCCCGTGCGGCGACCGGCTACGAGCGGGGGACGATCACGCCGTTCGGCGCGGCGCATACCGGTACCGGCGAGCAGTGGCCCGTCATCGCCGACGCGACGATCGCCGGCCGCACCGTCTCGATGGGAGCCGGCGCCCACGGTGTCGCGGTCACCGTCGACGGCGACGCCATGATCGCAGCCCTGAACGCCCAGGTCTCCGACGTCACCGATCCCACCACTTCTTCCGAATAGCAGCGAAATGGCGACCCAACCACTTCCTCCCAATAGCAGCGAAATGGCGCCACCGCGGGGTCCCTAGCGGAGCGTCTCCCGCATCGGCACGCACACGTCGCGCTCGGCCGCAACCTGCTCGGCCTGCTCGTAGCCAGCGTCGACGTGCCGGATGACGCCCATCCCCGGGTCATTCGTGAGCACCCGGGCGAGCTTCTCCGCCGCCAGCGCGGTGCCGTCCGCGACCGAGACCTGACCGGCGTGGATCGAGCGGCCGATGCCGACGCCGCCACCGTGGTGCAGGGAGACCCACGACGCACCGCTCGCGGTGTTGACGAGAGCATTGAGCAGCGGCCAGTCCGCGATCGCGTCGGACCCGTCGGCCATCGCCTCGGTCTCGCGGTAGGGCGAGGCCACCGAGCCGCAGTCGAGGTGGTCGCGGCCGATGACGATCGGCGCACTCACCCGACCGGACGCGACGAGGTCGTTGAACGCCAGCCCCGCCCGGTCCCGCTCGCCGTAGCCGAGCCAGCAGATCCGCGCCGGCAGCCCTTGGAAGGCGATCTTCTCCTGCGCCCCGCGCATCCACTTCTGGAGGCGGTCGTTGTCGGGGAAGAGGTCCATGACAGCACGGTCGGTCTCGTAGATGTCCCGGGGGTCACCTGACAGTGCCACCCAGCGGAACGGGCCCTTGCCCTCGCAGAACAGCGGGCGGATGTATGCGGGCACGAACCCCGGGAAGTCGAAGGCCCGGTCGCACCCACCCAGGCGGGCTTCGTCGCGGATCGAGTTGCCGTAGTCGAACACCTCCGCCCCGGCATCCATGAAGTCGACCATCGCCTGCACGTGCTTGGCCATCGAGGCCCGCGCCCGGTCGGTGAACTCCTCGGGCTTCCTCGCGGCGTACTCGTCCCACTCCTCGAGCGAGATCCCCTCCGGCAGGTAGGACAGCGGGTCGTGGGCCGACGTCTGGTCGGTGACGATGTCGATGGGAACGCCCCGGCGGAGCAACTCGGGGAAGACCTCGGCCGCGTTGCCGACGACGCCGACGGAGTATGCGCGGCCCGCCTCCTTCGCCGACGTCGCCTTCTCGATCGCGTCGTCGAGGTTGTCGGCGACCTCATCGAGGTAGCGGTGCTCCACCCGCCGCTGCAGTCGGTGCGGGTCCACGTCGACGATGAGGCATACCCCCTCGTTGAGCGTGACGGCGAGGGGCTGCGCGCCGCCCATCCCGCCGCACCCGCCGGTGAGGGTGAGCGTGCCCTTGAGGGTGCCGTTGAATCTCTTCTCGCCGATGGCTGCGAAGGTCTCGTACGTGCCCTGGACGATGCCCTGCGTGCCGATGTAGATCCATGAACCCGCCGTCATCTGGCCGTACATGGTCAGGCCGAGGTGCTCGAGGCGGCGGAACTCGGGCCAGGTCGCCCAGTCCCCGACGAGGTTGGAGTTGGCGATGAGGACGCGCGGCGCCCACTCGTGCGTCTGGAACACCCCGACCGGGCGGCCGGACTGGACGAGCATGGTCTCGTCGGCCTTGAGCGACTCGAGGGTGCGGACCATCGCGTCGAAGGACCGCCAGTCGCGGGCAGCCCGGCCGGTGCCGCCGTAGACGACCAGGTCGTCGGGCCGCTCGGCGACCTCCGGGTCGAGGTTGTTCTGGAGCATCCGAAGCGGTGCCTCGGTGCTCCACTGCCGGGCGGTCAGGGTCGTGCCGCGGGCGGCTCGGACGGGGCGGGCGCCTTCCATGGGGTCTCCTGTGCGGTGTCGGGATCAGTTGAGGGGGCCGGTCGCGGACACCGCGGCGGCGACGACGTCGCCGTCGACGACGCACCGGTATGCGGCGGCCAGATCGGGGGCGAGGAACCGGTCCGGGCCGGGCCGGGTGTCGGTGACGGCGTTGAGGGCCTCGATCACGGCACCGGTGGCCGGGGACGGCTCGAGCGGGGCGCGCAGCTGGATGCCGCGGGCGGCGGTGACGAGCTCGATCGCGAGGACCCGACCGAGGGCCTCGACGGAGCGACGCAGCTTGCGGGCCGCGCTCCAGCCCATCGACACGTGGTCCTCCTGCATGGCGCTGCTCGGGATGGAGTCGACGCTTGCGGGGGTGGCGAGGCGCTTCATCTCCGAGACGAGCCCGGCCTGGGTGTACTGGGCGATCATCAGTCCGGAGTCGACGCCGGGGTCGTCGGCGAGGAACGGCGGCAGACCGTGGTTGCGGGCGACATCGAGGAACCGGTCGGTGCGGCGCTCCGACATCGAGGCGACGTCCGCAGCGGGGATCGCGAGGAAGTCGAGGACATAGGCGACGGGGGCACCGTGGAAGTTGCCGTTGCTCTCGACCTTCCCCACTGCGGTGACGACCGGGTTGTCGATCGCGCTGGCCAGCTCGAAGCCGGCGACGCGGGCCGCGTGGTCGATCGTGTCACGCAGTCCACCGGTGACCTGAGGCGCGCAACGCAAGGAGTAGGCGTCCTGGACGCGGGGGCAGTCCTCGGTGTCGTGCGAGGCGCGGATCGGGCTGTCCGCCAGGACCTTCCACATGTTCGACGCGGACAGCGCCTGACCGGGCTGCGGCCGGAGGTCGTGCAGGTCGGAGCGGAAGACGTCGTCGGTCCCGAGCAGCCCCTCGACACTCATCGCGCCGGCGATGTCCGCCGTCGTGGCGAGTCGGCGCAGGTCGTGGATCGCAAGACAGAGCATGCCGAGCATGCCGTCGGTGCCGTTGATGAGGGCCAGGCCCTCCTTCTCGTGCAGCTCGACCGGCTCGATCCCGTTGCGCCGCAGAGCATCTGCCGCATCCATGGGTACGCCGTCGATGCGGACCGGGCCCTCCCCCATGAGCGCGAGGGCACAGTGGCTGAGCGGTGCGAGGTCCCCCGAGCACCCGAGCGAGCCCCACTCGTGCACCACCGGCGTGATGTGGGCGTTGAGGATCTCGATATAGGTCGTCAGCGTCTCCTCGCGGATGCCGGTGCGGCCGGTCGCGAGCGTCGCGATCCGGAGCACCATGAGCGCACGGACGACCTCCTCCTCGACCTCGGGGCCGGTCCCGGCTGCGTGGCTGCGGATCAGCCCGCGCTGGAGCCGGCGTCGCTGGTCGACCGGGATCTGGGTGGTCGCCAGGGCGCCGAACCCGGTCGAGACCCCGTAGTGCGGCTCGGTGTCGTCGGCGAGGTCCTCGATGATCCGCCGGGTGCGCCGCACCTCGTCCAGGGCCTCGGCGGCGAGCTTGACCGGTGCGCCGTAGCGGGCGACGGAGACGACGTTCTCGATGCTCAGGGGTCCGGCGCCGACAACGACCGCGGGAAGGTTCCCCGCCTTGCCGGTGGGACGGTCGTGAGATGTCATGGTTGCCATTGTTCGACCCGGTGGACTCGCGTGACGAGGGGTGAGCCGCGCATACTGTCTCGGATACCAGACATGCTCCCTCCGTTATCTCGCAATTGCGAGATTCCGGAGGGGACGGATGGACACAGGGCGAGGAGTGAGTGATGGCCAATGCCAGTGCCGCCGGACACGGCCTCGACGTCCTCACGCTGTTGGCGCGCCGGGGTGAGCCGATGCCGGCTGCGACGATCGCCCGCGAGCTCGACCTGCCGCGGTCCAGCGTCTATCACCTGCTCACCGTCCTCGCCTCGCGCGGCTTCGTCCGCCACCTGCCGGACGAGCGCCGCTACGGACTCGGGGTCGCCGCCTACGAGCTCGGGTCGGCCTATCAGCGCCAGGCTCCCCTCCAACGCGTCGCTCGCCGGGCTATCGACCAGCTCGTCGACGCGACCGGCCACAACGCCCACCTCGCCGTCCTGCACGGCCGCGACGTCCTCTACGTCATCGAGCAGCGCGCCCCCGGAGCTCCCCACCTCGTCTCGGACGTCGGGGTTCGCCTGCCGGCGTCGCTGACGGCGACCGGGCTGGCGATGCTCGCCGAGCTGCCCGCGGCTCAGGTGCGGGCGCTGTATCCGGGGCGCGACGCATACGTCCAACGCAGTGGCCGGGGTCCGACCTCACTGGTGACGCTGAAGCGCGAGCTGCAGGCCGCCAGGTCGCGGGGGTATGCGCTCGAGGACGGTCTCGTCACGCCCGGCCTGTCATCGGTCGCCGTCGCGGTGCTCGACCACAACGACTACCCGGCTGCCGCAGTCGCCGTGACCTTCCCGGAGGGCACCGGTGACCTCGCACTGGTCGTGGACGCTGTGCGTACCGCCGCCGACGATATCTCCCGTCGGATCGGGCGCCGCTGACCTCCCGCTTCCTGCGGGACGTGGGCAAGATGGGCGCATGGGCGCTTGGGGTGTAGGCATCTTCAGCAACGACGACGCTGCCGATCTGCGGGAGGACTTCCGGGACCTCATCGCAGAGGGGCACAGTCCGGATGAGGCGACCCGGCGCCTGACGGAGGCCTACGGCATCGGAACCGGGGATGAGGCCAACGACTTCTGGCTCGCCCTCGCAGCGACGCAGCACCGCACCGGGCACGTCGGCACCGACATCATTGACCGCGCCCTGGCGATCATCGACGACCTCTCGGAGCTGGAACGCTGGCCGAAGGCTGACCGGCGACGTCGCGCAGCGACCTTGGCCAAGCTCAGGGCCACGCTGGAGACCGAGCCACGCGCACCGCAGCGGGTGCGCCGCCGGAAGAAGGTCGACACCGCACTCCAGGCCGGGCAGCACGTGCTGGTCCCGGTCGACGGAGGAGAGCGGCAGATGCTTCTGCGCGTGACGGGTATTCAGGAGGACAAGGGCGGCCGCTATCCGGTCGTTGTCGTCCTGGACTGGGACGGATCGCAGTCCCAACTGCTTGCGGCGCACCGACTGCCATCGATGCTCTCGCCCGACAAGCTGCGGCGGGCGGACTCGGACTTCGGTTTCGTCATCACCGGACCGAGTGACCCGACCGACCTGCAGGTCCTGCCGGCGGTCTCGGACACAGCGACGCCACAGCGTCAGTGGCAGTCCCGCTTCGTCATTACCTGGGCGCTTCTCGGCCGGTTCCTGGACTCGCAAAGAAGGCCGCGTCTGTGGCAACCCAGCAGGGACGGCAAGGCCTGAACCGGCGCGCGGCCGGGAACCGGCCGAGGACGGCCTGCCTTGAGGCTTAGAGGGTGAGGAGGATCTTGCCGATGTGGGTGCTCGACTCCATCTCGGCGTGCGCGTCGGCGACCTGCTCGAGCGGGTAGGTGGAGTGGATGATCGGGCGGACCGTGCCTGCCTCGATCATCGGCCAGACATGCTCCCGCACGGCAGCGACGATCGTCGCCTTCTCCGCGCGTGACCGCGAGCGCAAGGCGGTGGCGATGACCGCTCCACGCTTGCGGAGCAGGGTGGCGATGTTGAGCTCGGCCTTGATGCCGCCCTGCATGCCGATGATGACGAGACGGCCGCTCTCACCGAGGGCGTCCACATTGCGCTGGAGATACTTCGCGCCCATGTTGTCGAGGATGACGCCGGCGCCCTCGCCGTCGGTCTCGGCCTTGAGCCGCTCGACGAAGTCCTCGTCCTTGTAGTTGATGAGGATCTGTGCGCCGAGGTCGCGGCAGACGTCGAGCTTCTCCTGGGACCCGGCCGTCACGGCGACCCGGGCACCGACCTGTCGGGCGAGCTGGATCGCCATCGTCCCGATCCCGGAGGATCCGCCGTGGACGAGCAGGGTCTCCCCCGGCTGGAGGTTGGCCGTGAGGAAGACGTTGGACCAGACCGTACAGACGACCTCGGGCAGGGCCGCTGCCTCCACCAGGCCCACGCCCTCGGGGACGGGCAGAACCTGTCCGGCAGGCACACAGACCTGCTCGGCATAGCCGCCCCCGACGAGCAGTGCGCACACCTCGTCGCCGACCGCCCAGTCGTCGACGCCCCCACCGAGTGCATCGAGCGTGCCGCTCACCTCGAGGCCGAGACCCTGCGGCGATCCCGGCGGGGGGTCGTAGTGGCCCTGGCGTTGGAGGATGTCCGCGCGGTTGAGGCCCGCGGCGGCAACCCGGATCCGCACCTCCCCCTCAGCGGGGTCCGGAGCTGGGACGTCGGCGACCTCGAGGACCTCGGGGCCACCGGGGCTGGAGACGGTGACGGCGCGCATACCGCCAACCTATCGAGGTCCCGCCTCAACTTTCTCTCCCCACCCGGGAAAGGGTGGCTTCACCACGCTTCCGCAGCGTGGTGGAGTCACCCCATAACGGGTGGGGAGAGAAAGGCGTGACGCAGGGGGCTCGAAGGCGGCCACACGTCCGGACCGAGGGACGGTTCCGGGCTGCAGCGGCATAGGCTGAGGCAATGACCGAGCGACCTGAGAGCGACAGCGACAGCCCGCAGCGCACGTCCGGCGTGCTCCACTCCGACGGCGAGAAGCTCGTCGTCGTGACACCGAACGGGATGGGGGTGGCGGACGCCCCGAGCGATCCCGGCGGCACCCCGACCGGCGAGACAGACGAGGGCGACACCGACCAGCAGCGTTCCCCGCACGACCTGGTCGAGCAGCCGGCGAAGGTCATGCGGATCGGCTCGATGGTCAAGTCCCTCCTCGAGGAGGTGCGGAACGCTCCCCTCGACGACGCCGGCCGCGCCCACCTCGCCCAGGTCCACGAACGCTCCATCGCCGAGCTCAAGGACGGCCTCGCACCCGAGCTCGTCGAGGAGCTGGACCGGATCGCGTTGCCGTTCGGCGACGACAACCCCTCCGACGCCGAGCTACGGATCGCCCAGGCCCAGCTCGTCGGGTGGCTCGAGGGCCTCTTCCACGGCATCCAGACCGCCCTGGTCGCCCAGCAGATGGCTGCCCAGGCGCAGCTTCAGCAGATGCGCCAGCTCCCCCCTGGAATGGGCCAGTCCGGACCCGGTATGCCGGGGTGGGCTCAGCAGTCCGGCCCGCTCCAGCCGGGTGAGCGGCCCAGCAACGAGGGCACCGGCCAGTACCTCTGAGCGCGGCAGGCAACCGAACTATGGCCGGACGGAGAGGACCCACGCGGCTCCGCCGCGCCCTGGCCCTCGTCTGCGCCGGTTCTCTCGCCCTCACCGCGTGCACCTCGGGGCCTGACGGCCCTGCCGACCGCACCACCGCGGCGCCGTCTGCGACGGCGGCATCCACCACGCCGCAACCCAGCCCGACGCAGACGAGTCCCGCGGAGGAGCCGGCCCCCGGAGGCTCACCGACTGACCAGGCGGCGATGGTCGAGCGCACCACCGCCCTTGTCCTCGGCACCGACTCGCGCGAGCCCGGAACGTTCGACGGTCGGGCCGACGTCATCGTCCTCGTCCAGCTCGTGGACACCGGGCAGCTCGCTCTCGTGTCGGTCGCTCGGGACACCTACGTGCCGATTCCCGGCCACGGCGAGGGAAAGATCAACTCCGCGGTCGTCCACGGAGGACCGGATCTCATGAAGGACACCGTCTCCGAGCTTCTCGGTGGCGTGCCGATCGACCACGTCGTGCAGGTGGACTTCGAGGGGTTCGGGACCATCGCCGGCGAGCTGGGCGGAATCACCGTCGACAACGAGCACGCCGACGGCCGGTTCGACGAGGGAATGATCGACCTCGACGCCACGACCGCGCTGGACTTCGTCCGCGAGCGCAAGCAGCTGCCCAACGGAGACCTTGACCGGACCGGGCGCGCCCGAGCGGTGCTCACCGGCATGATGGGCCGCCTCGCCGAGATCGCGCAGAATGACCCCGCGCGCCTCATCGAGCTCGCGCCGATCCTCACGGACACGGTCCGCGTCGTCGGCGACCGCGACGCCGAACAGCTGCCCATGATGATCGAGATGGGGCAGGTGATCCGGGACGAGGGCGAGGTCTACTCGGTCATGGTCCCGGTCCGCGGCTTCGCCACCGTCGACGGCCAGTCGGTCAACCTGCTCGACGAGGCACGCACCGAGGAGCTCGGCGAAGCCCTGCGAGCCGGTGACCTCAGCGGCTACGTCGAGCGCTACGGCACGTCGGTCGCCCCGACCGGATAGCCGCCACCACAACGACCCAGGGAGCCCTCAGTGCAGAACCCCACCACCCCTGCCAGGTGGGCAGGTGCCTTCGCCGCCACGGCTGTCGCGTTCGGAGTGCTCGACGCCCTGTGGCTCGGAGTCGTCGCCAAGGACTCCTACTCACGTCTCCTGGGCGACCTCATGGCCGACCCGATCAACGCGCCTGCGGCAGCGCTCTTCTATGCGATCTACGTGGCAGGCATCACGCACTTCGCCACGGCACCGGGCGCGGCCGCGCGAAGCACCCGGACAGCGGGGATCCAAGGCGCTCTGCTCGGTCTCGTGGCCTACTCGACCTTCGGCCTGACGAACCTTGCGGTCATCGAGGGCTTCCCTGCCACGATGGTCCCGGTCGACCTCGCCTGGGGCACCCTGGCGACCGGGTCGGCCGCCGCGATCGCGACAGCCGCGGTCAACCGGTTCACACGCGAACGGCCCTGACCTTCGACGATCAGCTCGAGGGTCAGGGCCGTTCGTGTTGCCGTGCCGGTGACGTCAGTCGAGGTCGACGACGGTGGCGCCCTCGTCGTCGCCCTTCGACCCGGTGACCGCCTTGACCATGGAGACGGCGGCTCCCACGATGGACTCTCCGCCCCACAGCTCGGCGGTGTCACCCGTCACCCGGACGACGATGTTGTCCGGGTTGTCGGGGCCTCCGTCCATGAACATGTCAGCGCCCTTGCTCCACAGCTCGGCGACCAGGCCGCGGTCCTCGACCACCTCTGCCGTGCCGGCCAGGGAGACCCAGGCCGACTTCGAGGCATAGGCGACATTGACCTTGGGGTCGGCGAGGATGTCTCGCACGAACGCGCTGCTGCGACGGGTGAGGAAGAGGACGTCGCCGGTGTCCTCCTGACGCTGGGTGGACAGTGGACGGCTCGTCAGTCGACCGTTCGGGTCGCTGGAGTCGCGGGTGCTGACCATCGCAACGTCCATGCCGTCGATGACGTCGTGAAGCTTCTCGACCATCTCGGGGTCGCTCGTCACCCGCACCGGGTCGTTGGGATTGATGTCGTGCTGCTCGGTCATCGGAGTTCCAATCTTCATCGAAGGTTCCCCCAACCTAGGTGCTGTCCACCCCTGTGGGCTCACGCCCGGAGAAGCACGGCGAGGTGCACGCCCGACCGGCCGGCCAGATCGGCCGCCTGGGTCCGGCAGGAAAACCCGTCGGCGAGAAGCACGGCCTCGGGATCCGATCGCAACGCCGGGAGAAGCTGCTGCTCGGCCACCGCGGCCGACACCTCGTAGTGGCCGGCCTCCATGCCGAAATTGCCTGCCATGCCGCAGCACCCGCCCAACCGGGTGACACTGGCACCAGCCCGCTCGAGGATCTTCAGATCCGCGGCATAGCCCATGACGGCGTGCTGATGACAGTGCGGCTGGGCGATGACCGACCGACCGCTCAGGTCGGGTGGTTCCCACCCGTCCGTCTCGTCGAGGATCTCCGCCAGGGTATGCGTCGCTTCCGCGACCGTTCGGGCGATCGCCTCGTCGTCCGAGCCGGCGAGCAGGTCGACGGCGTCGGAGCGCAGCACCGCTGTGCACGACGGTTCGAGGCCGACGATGGGAGTGCCCGCCTCTGCAGTCGGGCCGAGCTGCCGTACCAGGTCTGCGACCCTGGCTCGGGCCTGGTCGCGCTGCCCGGTCGAGATCCAGGTGAGCCCGCAGCACCCGCCCTGGCGGGTGAAGGTCACGGAATACCCCGCAGTGGTGAGCACGTCCGCTGTTGCCTCGGCGACTTCGGGCGCGAAGGCCTCGGTGAAGGTGTCGACGAAGACGACGACGGGTCGGCCGTCCCCGGGCGGGGTGCGCTCCAGCCGACGCGACGCGGGGCGCGGCAGACTTCGTCTCGGGTCGATCCCGGCAAGTCGGGAGACGAACCTGTTCCCCTCGGCCACAGCCATGCCGAGCCGCGAGAGAGGGGACAGGACGCGAGGGGCGGCGTCGAGGAGTCCGAGCCATTTCGGGAGTGCACCGAGGGTGTGGTGACTCATCGGGCGACGCCGCGACGCATACCTCTGCTCGAGCGCCATCGACTTGTAGCTCGCCATGTCCACCCCTGTGGGGCAGTCGGAGAGGCAGCCCTTGCAGGACAGGCACAGCTCGAGCGCGTCCTCCACCGCCGGGTCGGCAAGTCCACCAGGCAGGTGACCGGAGACCGCGTCCTGGAGGACCCGCGCCCGGCCTCGAGTGGAGTCGACCTCCTCGCGGGTCGCGAGATAGGACGGGCACATGACCACACCCGGTCCGGCGTGGTCGGCCCGGCAGCGGCCGACTCCGGTGCAGCGCAGCGCGCCGAGCAGACCGGCCCGGTCGGAAGACTGGACGCGTAGGTCGGCGTCGAGTGGTGCGGGGTCCACGAGGACGCCGGGGTTGAGGAGGTTCGTGGGGTCGAAAGCCGCCTTGACTGCCGCCATGAGCGCGACCGCCTCGGGCGAGTACATCCGCTCCAGGAGCTCACTGCGGGCGCGACCGTCGCCGTGCTCCCCGCTGAGCGAACCGCCGTAGGAGACAACAAGATCCGCGGCAGCCTCGACGAAGTCACGGTAGGCGCGCGTTCCGTCGAGGGGCACGTCCACGCGGATGTGGAGACACCCGTCGCCGAAGTGGCCGTAGGGCAGCCCGGTGAGTCCGTGCTCCTCGAGCAGGTCGTCGAACCCACGCAGGTAGTCCCCCAGTCGGTCGGGCGGGACGGCGGCGTCCTCCCAGCCGGCATGGGCGGGCAGGCCACGCGGAGAGGTGGCGGACAGCCCGGCGCCGTCCTCCCGGATCCGCCATAGGGCGGTGGCAGCGAGCGGGTCGGTGACGACGAGCCCGGTCCCGATCGCCCGGACCAGATCGGCGCCACGTGCCTCGACCTCGGCGGCGGACTCCCCGGCGAGCTCGACGAAGAGCCAGGACCGGCCATCGGGCAGGGGTGGCACGGCGAGCGGGCCGAAGCGTTCACGGACGACGTCGACGATCCGCCGGTCGATGCCCTCGCAGGCCCGCGGCTCGAACCGGAGCACCGTCGGCACCGCGTCACCGGCCTCGCCGATCGACCCGAAGCCGAGGACGACGAGCACCGTCGCTGGCGGGTCGGGCACGAGGTCGACCGTCGCCGAGGTGAGCAGGCCGAGCGTGCCCTCCGAGCCGGCGAGGAAGGCCGCGGGGTTGAACCGCTCGGGCAGGAGGTGCTCGAGGGAGTACCCCGAGACCTGCCGACCGAACCGCCCGAACTCCCGGCGGACGACGGCCAGATCGGTGTCCACCGCAGCCAGCGCACGAGCCCAGGCAGGGTGCGACGCCGCCACAGCAGCCCGGTCATCGGCACGGGCGACCGTGCTGGACGAACCGTCCGCGAGCACCATCGACAGCCCGGCAAGGTTGTCGCTCGTGCGGCCGTAGCCGAGAGCGCGCGTGCCGCAGGCGTTGTTGCCGACCATGCCGCCGACACTGCACCGGGCATGTGACGACGGATCCGGCCCGAACCGCAACCCGAGCGGGAGTACCTCCTGCTGGAGGCGTGCATGGACGACTCCGGGCTCGACGGTCGCCCTGCGAGTCCCCTCGTCGATGTGCAGGACCCGGGTGAGGTGGCGGCTGTAGTCGATGAGAATCCCGGGGCCGATCGCATTGCCGGCGATCGAGGTGCCGCCGCCCCGCGCCGTGATCGGCACTCCCGCCTCGGCGCAGACCTCGACGATGTCGCGCACCTCCTCCGCCGTGCGGGGGCGAGCCACGGCCAGCGGACGGACCCGATAGAGCGAGGCGTCCGCCGAGTAGGCGCTCCGCAGGGCGGCATCGGTTCGCAGGTCGGCGACACCCCGGTCACGCAGCATGGCGACGGCTGGGTGCACCACCTCCGCCGATGGCTGGGTCTGGCTCACGCTCCCGAGACTAGGCCACCCCGACCTCTCCCATGGGGTGCGTCCGTCGGAGTCGGGGTGCGAATCGCCTGCTCGCATACGCTGCGCCCAACCTTGCGCGCTCGGCATAGTCGAGCCCAGGGATGAGAACACGCCCCACACTGGCACCACCGCGTCCGAGGCCCTCACCGACGACGAGCGCAGTACGGTCCGCGATGCCGCACTCGGCGCAATCGCCCTGGTGAGCAAGGCCGACCCCGGCTTCTTCGCGATGTTCAAGGAGTCGATGGCCGGATCTCGCGCACTGCAAGACGCCCCCGATGGTGTCAAGGACCTGTTCAAGGGGGGCGGGTTCCCCACTCCCCCAACCGGTTTGAGCAAGGAGGAAGTCAACGGCAAGATCCTCGCCGAGATCACCTCGGCCATGGGCATCATCCGCGCGAAGGCACCCGCTGAGGCCGACGCCTACAAGCAGGTCATTCTCAGTGCCTGTGACGCGGTCGCGAATGCCGATGACGGCGTTGCCCCCGAGGAACAGGCCGCTATCGACCAGGTCCGCGCCGCTCTCGGCGCCTGATCTCAGCGCACCTCGAACTCGGCTGCCTGCACCGGCTCCGGTGCGAGGCAGGTGAGCTGCTCCGGCCGGCGCCAGTGTCGGCGCACCGTGAAGACGGTATGCGCCGGCAGCTCTCCCCGTGCGGCGAGTACGACCTCCCAGACGCCGGTCGCGAGCGTCTGTACGCCGGCGACGCTGACGTCGTCGTGCCGCCGTGAGCCAGTGCGGCGCAGCAGCTCGGCGACGGCGGCCTGCGCGGGTGCCGGGTGCAGACCGGATCCGCGATAGCTCTCCAGCGTGACGTCACCGTTGAGGTGGTCCACGACGAGCTGCTCGACATCGGCGTTGTCCAGGCCACCGTAGAACGTCGAGTCGGGCAGCATCACGATGTTGCCGGCGAAGCGGTCCCCGCCGAGGTGGCTGCACTCCCAGACCATGCCCGGCCAGCGCGCCGCGAGGTCGGCAGCGATCGGCCGTCCCCGCACTGCGCAGCACACGTCATGCTTGGAGTGCGTGCAGACCAGCACCATGGGATCAGCGGGTCGGGCCTGCTCGACAGCACGGGCCCGGTCTCGGTCGACAAGATCGAGGGCATGCTCGACGTCCTCGAGCGACTCCCACGTTCCGGTGACCGCGGTCCGGGCGAGGGAGTCGACGAACCACCACCCTCGGGCGGCGGCATCGTCGGCGCGGCCGGGGCGCCGCACGAGCATGGGCCGGACGCCGGCGGCGAGGCATCGCTGAGTCATCTGCCGACCCACCTCCCCGAAGATGTCCGTGGCGGTACGGGGCCATGGACCGGGGTGCTCGAACACGAGCCAGCCCCTGGCCGGGGGTGCGCTGCCCCGTCGTGGGTCTCGCCGGGCACGGGCGGCCACGCTGCAGCTCTGCGGACCGAGCCGGTCGTCAGCGCTGCGGTCGGTGGTCACGCTGACGATGGTGTGCAGAGACCGGCCCGGAGGAGCCGCTCGGCAAGGTTGGCCGACACCGCGACCGGGGTGCCCTCGGCCTCGAGAAGCCTGGTCACCTCGGCCTCGTCCTCGGGCTGCAACGGGATCGTCCCGGCCCGGGAGGCGAGGCCCAGCGGGTCGTGGACGATCCTGGGACGCAAGTGCGCGCGGACCTGGATGAGGTCCGCACCGCCACGGGCGGCCGCCAGCTGCGCGAGTGGGCGAAGCGGGCCGGTGCGTTGGGCTGCTCGCGCCCGTGCGCCGAGGGACTGAGCGAGGATGGCTTCGGGTATGTTCTCGATGGCTGTGACGAGAGCGGACCGCACCGCAGCGATGTCCTCGGCGTACTCGCCCTGGTCGCTGACGTCGATCCCGAGGGCGAGGGACTCGCGCATCGCCGGGTCACTCGTGAGCGACCTCAGGGCTTCGGCCGCGAGCTGGTCCGCCACGTTGTGCCGGGTCCAGGCGTGCACCCCGATGGTCAGGTGGATCGAGACCTCTCCGAGTGCGGTCGCCGAGTGGAGGAAGCCCCGAGGGAGATAGAGCACGTCTCCGGGCGTCACGACGAACTCGTCGAGGGGCTCGGACTCTGCTGCCGCGGCGACAGCCTCCCTGTGCCGGTCCCAGGTCTGGTCCCGCAGCGGCAGTGGCCACACCGGTTCCCGGATCCGCCAGCGCTTCTCGCCCTCGACCTGAACGACGAAGACGTCATGGACATCGAAGTGGTCCGCGAAGCCGGTGTTCTGCGGCGGTGTGACATAGGCATTGACCTGGCAGGGATGGCCGAGGTCGGCCGCGAGCGCCTGAGTGAACCGCAGGATCGGCTCGTGGGTCCGGTGCAGGCCCTGGAGCACCAGCGTGGCTCCGGCCTCGAAGTGCCGCCAGACCAGCTCGTCGTTGAGCTGGTCGGACACCGACGCCCCCACCCCGCCGCCGGTTGTGAACTCGCGGTCGGCAAAGGTCCTGCCGTCCTTGGCGATCCGCAGGAACGGAGCCCGCAACCCGCGCACGCTGATGAGGTCGTCGACGACCGCACTCGAGAACAGGTCGCTCACGTCACCGGCGTTGGCCAGGTGCGGCCGCTGGCCCCAGACATCGGCGGCGAAGTCCTTGACCGGCGTCGTTCCGAGCAGACGTGGGAGAGCAGCCGCACCGCGTGGGTGCGGCTGCTCGTCCAGGTGTGATGCGGTCATGCAGGCTCAGGCGCTCCCGTCGGCCCCGCCGTCCGCGCCACCGTCAGCCCCACCGTCCGCTCCACCGTCGGCTCCACCGTCCGCGCCGCCATCGGCTCCACCGTCCGCGCCGCCGTCGGCTCCACCGTCCGCGCCGCCATCGGCACCGCCGTCGGCACCACCATCCGCGCCGCCGTCAGCGCCACCATCGGCACCACCGTCAGCCCCACCGTCGGCTCCGCCATCAGCACCACCATCGGCGCCTCCGTCGCCACCGCTACCGGCGCCACCGTCGAGGTTCCCCTCCCCCGTCAGGCCATCGCCGGCGGCGCCCTCACGTGCCGTGAGGTCCAGGTTCTCGTCCTCGTTGCCCGGGTTGATCGTCATGTCGCATTCCTTACGTCTCGGATCCGCCGACGTCCTCGCCGACTCTCATCATGTCTAGGCGATGTGCGCCCGCCTGACCACCCCGCAGGGTTGGAAATTTCTTCGAAGGTCGCCGATGGTCAGGGGGCCGGGGCCACGTCCGCCTCAGGCAGTGGTTCCTGGCTCGAGACGCGCCCCGGCAGGGACCACGGCCGAGGCCGAGACTGTGGAGCCCAGTCCGAGCAGGGCGATGTCCTTGTCCCGCACCCGGCTTGCGACCGGAGGCTCACCGACCTGGGCGTCTCGACCGATCCGGCAGCTGTCGTCGACGATCGCGGTGTGCACCCTCGCACCGGCCTGGACGACGACGTCGCGCCCGATGACGGAGTCCTCGACGACCGCTCCCTTCTGGATGATGACGCCTGGCCCGAGGACCGACCGGCGCACCGTGCCGCGCACCACGACGCCACCACTGAGCATGGCGTCGTCAGCGACCCCGCCAGGACGGACCACCGCCGGCGGCAGCTCGGGCCACCGGGTGAGGATCGGGAAGCCGCGCTGGTCGAAGACATCGACCTTGCCCCTGAGCAGGTCCCGGTGCGCCTGGAAATAGACCGCGGGACGACCAACGTCCTTCCAGTAGCCGCCCAGCGGAACCGCGAACGTCTTGCCACGCTTGACCAGCGCCGGGATGAGGTGGTCACCGAAGTCGCCGAGTCCGCTGCTCCCGTCCTCGTCGTCGGGTGCCAGCAGGCCGCGCAACCGGTGTAGCTCACCGAGCAGCACGGTCGGTTCGTAGAGGAAGATCTCCGTCGCGACAGTCGTCGTCACCGGAGTCGACGGCTTGTACTCGAAACCGGTGACGCGACCGTCCTCACCGACCTCGACGACCCCGTTGTGCCGGGCCTCGCTCTTGGACACCTCGGCGGTGATGATGGTGCACTCGGCATCGCGGGCGAGGTGGTCGCGGATGACCGGCCGCAGATCGAGGTTGAAGATGTGGTCGGCACTCATGACGACGATGACATGGGCATCGAAGTTCTCGATCTCCTGCCCGAGCTGGACGAGGTTGTCGGCGTTGCCGGCTGCGAACCCGCTCTCACTCGGCGAGCCGCCCTCCTCGGGCACGACCCGGCGATAGCCGCCACGGGTGCGGTCCAGGTCCCACGGCCGCCCCTGGGCGATATAGGGATCCAGCGTCGAGGCGAGATAGCTCACGCTGACCCAGACATCCGGGATGCCACTGTTCGCAAAGCTCGACAGTGGGAAGTCGATGAGCTTGTAGCTGCCGGCGAAGGCCAGCCCCGGCTTGGCGCGCTCCCTCGTGAGCACGTCCATGCGGGAGCCCTTGCCCCCGGCCTGGATGAGGCCGAGCACCCTCGGAAAGCGATCCATGCCGAGAGGGTATGCGGTGCGCGCCTCCCCTCATCACCTGTCCGGACCCCGCACAGCACAGTCCCTCCAGCCGAAGGTCTTGCTCCGGTACTTCCCCCTCGATGACCCTCGCGATTGCGAGGGTCATCGAGGGAGAAGGCAAGGCCGCTGCTCGATTATGTTGGAGGCATGAGTACCCGTGACCTCGACGTCGTCCTTCTCGGTGCCACCGGTTTCGTCGGCCGGCTCATCGCTGCGCACCTCGCGCAGACCGCTCCGGAGGGTGCCCGCATCGCCTTCGCCGGACGCAGCCGCCGCAAGCTCGATGATCTGCTGGCCGAGGTCGGCCCGGCTGCGAAGGGCATCGAGCTCATCGAGATCGACGTCCGTGACTGGGCCGACCTGCAGGCGCTCGTCGCCCGGACGAAGGTCGTCGCGACGACGGTCGGTCCCTACATCCGCGACGGGATGCCGTTGGTGCGCGCCTGTGCCGCCGCCGGGACGCACTACTGCGACCTCACCGGCGAGGTCCTCTTCGTGCGCCGATCCGCCGACGAGTGTCACGAGACCGCCCGCGAGAGCGGCGCCCGCATCGTCCACTCGGTCGGCTTCGACTCGGTTCCCTCCGACCTCGGTGTCTGGCAGACCGCCCGGACTGCCAAGGACGCCGGTGAGGGCGAGCTCGAGGACACCGTCCTCGCGGTCAAGGCCCTCAAGGGCGGACTGTCCGGCGGCACGATCGACTCGGCCCGACAGCAGGCCATCGCGGCGCGGGCGGACAGCGTCGCCCGCACGGTACTCGCCGACCGCTACTCCCTCAGCCCGGACCGGGAGCACGAACCGAAGGGAGACGAGGGGCGCGTGGACGGGCGCTCACCGCATACCCCGTCCGCGAAGCGGCCTGCGGCCCTCGGGCCGGTCGCCTCGGTGACGCCGCTCGGGCCGGCGGTCGAGGGGCTGGTCCGTTCCGGCCTCAAGGCCGTCTCGGTCCGGCAGGACGAGGACGGGCGGTGGACCGCGCCGTTCGTCATGGCCGAGTTCAACACCCGGATCGTGCGCCGCTCCAACGCGTTGCTGAACTGGGCGTACGGGCGTGGGTTCCGCTATCGCGAAGTGACCGACCTGGGGCGCTCGCCGCAGGCGCCTGCCCGGGGCGCCCTGCTGTCCGGCGGTCTCGTCGGGGCGCTGGCCGCACTGTCCTTCGCTCCCACCCGCGCCGTCCTCGACCGCGTCCTGCCCAAGCCGGGCGAGGGACCGTCGCAGAAGTCGATGGGGGCCGGACGGTTCGTCATGGACATCACGGCGCGCACCTCCACCGGGGCACGGTTCCGGACGCGGGTCGCCGCCGACAAGGACCCCGGCTACACCGGCACGGCGGTGATGATGGGGCAGGCGGCACTGGCCCTGGCACTCGATGAGGATCGGCTCCCGGACATGTCCGGTGTCCTCACTCCGGCGACCGGGATCGGTGGGGTCCTCATCGAGCGGCTCGTCGCCCAGGGGTTCACCTTCGATACCGAGCAGCTGCCGTCGGACTGATCCATCACGCCTGAGCTTGTCGGGCGGTCTGCGACAGATCCCTCACAGACCGCCGCAACTCCGGAGGAGGGGAATAGGGTGGGGTCAGAACGCTCTCAGGCCATCGATGGAGGGAATCGACATGAACAAGTTCGACCCGAACGTCCCAGTGTCGGACGAGAACGTCAACCCGGTGACGCGGCTGAGCAATGACGAGTGCTGGGAGATGCTGCACGACAACGAGTTCGGCCGTCTGGCCTACCACCTGGCCGGTGAGGTGCACATCGTCCCGATCAACTATGCGACGGATGGCAAGCGGCTCTACTTCCGCACGGCGGAGGGGAGCAAGCTGCTGGGGGTCGTCATGAACGAGGACGTCGCGTTCGAGATCGACACGCTCACCGACGAGACCGCGACCTCGGTCGTGCTGCGCGGCCACGCCCGCCTGCTCGAGGGGGACGAGGAGCAGATGGTCGAGCAGCTGCCGCTGCGCCCGTGGGTGCCGACGCTGAAGTTCAACGTCGTCGCGATCACCCCCAACGAGGACGAGATGTCCGGTCGGTCCTTCAACCTCGCCCGCCCCTGGCAGCGGCTGGGCACCAGCTGAAGAAGCTCAGACCTCGCCGTCGGCCGCCTTGCGGATGACGATGCGGGTCCACGCGCCGAGGTACACCTGCTCGCCCGGGCTGATCTCCACCCTGCCCGAGACGCTGATCGGCTCCGTCGGCAGCGAGCCGGTCGCGGCCCCGATGTAGGTGCCGTTCGCGGAGCCGAGATCCTCGACGAACCATCGGGCACCGTCCGTGGTCACCTGAGCGTGCCGGCGGCTCACCCCCGGGTCACCGGAGATGTCGATGTCGGGTGCGATGCCGCGGGACCGGGAGGCCCGGCCGATGAGTGAGGACGTACGCCGCAGCAGAATGACGGTCGGCAGGCCCGGGGATGGCATGCGTTCCGAGGAGCCCTGGTCGGCATACCAGTCCGGATCGATCCACACCTCGGCCACCCACGGCTCATCGAGCGACCGTGACGGGTTGGCGTCGGCGGGGGGTGCCGCGGCCGGGGCGGCGGGCGCTGGGGCGGGTACCGACACATCCTTGTCCGGTACGACGGCATCGGCCGGTGGGCTCTCGTCGTCGTGCCCGTCGCTGTCAGAACCACTCCTGACCGGATCGGCGTCGGCGGGCTCGCCGGCAGTGGCGTCCGCCGCGCCATGGTCGTCGTCAGCGGTCGCTCCCCCGTCCTTCGCGTGGACGTGCGGGTCGGACGGCATCGGACCGCCAGGCCGGCGCATCGACATCGGCAGCGGGAAGGCGAGCGGCTCGACCGGACGCGGCATCGTGCCGGTCGTGTGGTCGTACCCGCAGTTCTCGCAGAACAGCGCATCCGGGGCGTTCTCCGCCGAACAGTTCGGGCACTCCATGGACGCCGGACGCACCGGAGCGAGGTCCGGGCTCGTGGCGTCTGCATCGGGGCTGTCGACACTCGCAGCATCGGCGAGCGACAGACCGCAGACGTCGCAGTAGTCCTCGGCGCGCGAGAGGTGCCCCTCGGGGCAGGTGCGGGCCATCAGCCCTCCTTGCGGATGCGGGTCGTCTTCGTCGAGGCGGTGTCGAGAGCCATCTCGTCGGCCTTGTCGACCGCCTTCTTGAGCCGGACGGTGCCGGTCTCGGCGTCATCGACGTCGACCACCTTGCGCAGCTTGGCGGTGGCCTCGTCGTTGCCGGTCTGCTCGGCGAGCTGGACGGCGCGGCCGAGCTTGGCGGTCGCGGTGGCGTCATCCCCCATTGCCTTGGCGGCGAGGCCCTCCTGGATCGCTGCGGCGAGCTCGGTCTGACCGGTGTAGTGCGCGACCTGCTCATCGATCGGCGCGGTGAGCGAGTGGTCCGCCGACCACTTCGCCTTGATCAGTCCCTGGGCGTAGACCTGCTCGTTGATGACGAGCTGGACGCGGGCGGCGAGCTGCTCCTGGCCGAGCGCCTTGGCGGCGAGTCGCACGGAGACGTGGTAGTCACGGGACTCGTCGGCCCACGCACCGGTGGGATAGCCGCCGGTGAGGTCGTTGACCTTGCGACGTCGATTGGTGAGGTCCTCGACGGTGGGCGAGACCTGGCGGACGAAGAGGATCTGCGCTCCCTGAGGCGTCCAGACCCGCAGCTCTGCGTCGGCGACACCGCGGGCCATCGCCGAGCGCATGATGTTGCGGAACTCATCCCCCATGGCGTGCGACTGCGGGACGATGTCGACGGTGCCGAGCAGCTGGGTGGCGATGCGGCGGACCTCCTCGACCTTCCAGTCCGTCCCGACCCCGCGGCCGTCGACCTGATAGACACCGGTCGCCCGGTTGATCGCCGCGTTGAGGACCTCGGGGGACTCGTTGTTCTCCCCGTCGGTGAGCAGGATGGCGTGCCGCTGGATGACCTGCGGCACGGAGAAGAACAGCTGACCCGCGAGGTCGAGCCAGGTCCCGATCGCTGTGCCGCCACCACTGGTGAGCTGGGCGATGGCGCGCGCAGCGTCCCGTCGGGTCTGCGGGCTCATCCGCACCATCCCGGGCCCGGAGCGCACGTGCGGATAGGCGAGGAAGGCTGCCCCGTTGCCGGAGATCACCGCGAAGTAGGTGCCGTCGACGATCTCGGCGAGCGCGGCCTGGGCGGCGGACTTCGCCTCCTCCATCCGCGCATCGCCCATGGAGCCGGAGGTGTCGATGATGATGATCTCGCCGGCGTCGCCCGCGCCGGTCTGCCCTGCGATGCCGGCTCCGACGCACGTGATCGTGACGATCGCGTTGACGTCGGTCCCGCCGGCCGGCAGGTGCTCGTTCTGATAGACGGCTGCGCTGAACTCGGCCACAGTCACTCCTTGGTCGGTTCGGTGTGGGTCACGTTGGTCGGGGTTGCTACTGGCTGGGTGTGTTCCGGCTGGCTCTCAGGCTCGACGAGGGGTTCCTCTTCCGGCTCGATCTGGTCAGGCTCCTCTGCAGTCTCCCCTACTGCGCCGCTGTCTGCCGACGCCCCACCCGCTGCATCTGCTGCTGAATCTGCTGCTGCATCGCCGGTTCCAGGGTCAGGAACCGGCCCGAGCCGGGCCAGGGCAACGGTGATGTTGTCGTGGCCGCCGGCCTCGGTGGCGAAGTGGACGAGGCGCGCGGCGACATCCTCCACAGAACC
>JAAYSB010000022.1 GCA_012518475.1 Intrasporangiaceae bacterium
GACACCGAGCCGGTGTCGTCGGCGGCAGCGGATGGGGCGACAGAGAAGGCGACGAGCATGTCTCGACCGTATCCCTCCGGCGGGTGGAGGTGCGAGGCGTCGGTGCTGTGCCGTCGCATACCTCCACCCAGGGAGAGGTTGGGGTGGGTGGAGGTGCGAGGCGTCGGTGCTGTGCCGGCGCATACCTCCACTCAGGGGAGGGGTTGCGAAGTGGCGGGGAATACCGCACGCCTGGTAGATTGTTGACAGATCAACTACTTCCCCACGAACCGAGGAGCACCCTATGACCGCCAACCAGATGCAGTTCGGCGTCTTCACGATCGGCGATGTCACGACCGACGCGATGACCGGGCGCGCCCCGAGTGAGAACGAGCGGATCAAGGCCACCGCCGCGATCGCGCGCAAGGCGGAGGAGGTCGGGCTCGACGTCTTCGCGACCGGTCAGCACCACAACCCGCCGTTCATCGCCCCCGCGAACCCGCCGGTGCTCCTGGCCCACATCGCCGCCCAGACCGAGAAGATCCTGCTCTCGACCGCGACGACCCTCATCACGACCACCGACCCGGTGCGGATCGCGGAGGACTATGCCTATCTCCAGCACCTCTCCGACGGCCGGATGGACCTGATGATGGGCCGCGGCAACACCGGGCCGGTCTATCCGTGGTTCGGCAAGGACATCCGCGCCGGACTCGAGCTCGCCGTCGAGAACTACGCGCTGCTGCACCGGCTCTGGCGCGAGGAGAACGTCAGCTGGGAGGGCAAGCACCGCACCCCGCTGCACAGCTTCACCGCGACCCCGCGTCCGCTCGACGGTCTCGCGCCGTTCGTCTGGCACGGCTCGATCCGTAGCCCCGAGATCGCCGAGCAGGCCGCGTACTACGGCGACGGCTTCTTCGCGAACCACATCTTCTGGCCCGCCTCGCACACCCGGCAGATGGTCCAGCTCTATCGCCGGCGCTTCGAGCACTACGGCCACGGCTCCGCCGACCAGGCCATCGTCGGTCTCGGCGGCCAGGTCTTCATGCGCAGGAACAGTCAGGACGCCGTCAATGAGTTCCGGCCGTACTTCGACCGCGCGCCCGTCTATGGCGGTGGCCCGTCCCTCGAGTCGTTCATGCGCGAGACCCCGCTCACCGTCGGCTCGCCGCAGGAGGTCATCGAGCGGACGCTGTCGTTCCGCGACTACGTCGGTGACTACCAGCGTCAGCTGTTCCTCATCGACCACGCGGGCCTGCCGCTGAAGACCGTTCTCGAGCAGCTCGACATCCTCGGCGATGAGGTCGTGCCGGTGCTCCGCGAGGAGTTCGCCAAGGGCCGCCCGGCGCACGTCCCCGACGCGCCGACCCACGCCAACCGGCTCACGGTGCGCGAGGAGGTGCTCGCCCGATGACCGAGGCCCGTTCCCTCGTGGTCGTCAGCGCCGGTCTGCGTGTCCCGTCGACGACCCGGATGCTTGCCGACCACCTCTCGCAGGCCAGTGCTCAGGCACTGGCCGGGGGAGCGGAGCGCGGCGCATACCCCTCGGTCGAGCAGGCGTACGCCTCGCCCGACGAGTCCACCCAGGTCGACGTGACACTCGTCGAGGTGCGCGCCCACGCCCACGCCATCATGGACGCGCTCCTCACCGGGTTCCCCACCGGCGAGCTCGCCGAGGCGCTCGAGAAGGTTCGTTCCGCCGATGCCCTCGTTCTCGTCACGCCGACGTTCCAGGCGTCCTACAGCGGCCTGTTCAAGTCGTTCATGGACCTCATCGAGGAGGGTCAGCTGCGCGGCGTGCCCGTGTTGCTCGCCGCCACCGGTGGGAGCGAGCGGCACTCGCTCGCCGTGGAGTATGCGCTCCGTCCCCTGGTCGCCCACCTCGGCGCCGTCGCCGTCCCGACCGGGGTCTTCGCTGCCACCGGGGACCTCGGCGGAGCCACCGCACCCGCTCTTGCCGCTCGGATCGAGCGGGCTGCCGGTGAGCTCGCCGCTCTCGTTCAGGGCGGTCCGGTGGTCGCCCCGCGGCGCGACGAGATGACCGACCCGACCCCGTTCGAGGAGCTGCTGCGTCGCTCCGCGCCCTGACTTGATGGGGCCCCCCTGCCCCGTGCCACAACCTGGCAATTGCC
>JAAYSB010000251.1 GCA_012518475.1 Intrasporangiaceae bacterium
CTCGGGCTCCCGCCGGTCGCGACCACCGCCAGCGGAGCGAACGGCAGTGCCGGAGAGCAGAACGGAGCAGGGGACCTCGTCACGCCGATCCTCGCCCGCCAGCGCGAGCTGAGCCGCCGCCTCGCGGACCGGCTGCCCCCGGTCGACGAGCGCGTGGAGGCCTTCCTCGAGTCGTATCTCCAGGGCATCGAGGACATCCCCCGCCTCCCGCGACGCACCTTCACCCTCGACAAGCCCGGCCTGGCCCGCACGCTGAGCCTGCCGGTCGATCAGGACCACTACCGGAGCGAGCTCATCACGAGCTATCGCCTCGAGAACGGCGTCCTGCACAACCCGGCCAATGACCGCCGCACGACCGCGGGCGTGTTCCACATCGCCGAGGGCGGCCTGCCGATCCCCGACGACAAGAAGGCCGTCCCCCGCGAGGTCTTCGCGAACCTCCTCGCCCGCGCCCTGACCCCACCGGCCGCGGCCCTCGAGCTGCCGATCACGGCGACCCAGGACGACAAGGCCAGCGCCTTCGTCTCCCTCCTCATGCGTCCGCTCGTCGTCCCGGCAGTCCTCGGCCACACCCGCGAGCGCCGCCTCGAGACGCGCTTCATCGTGCCCGGCTCGATGGTGGCCAATCTCGACTTCGTCGAGGGCATCTTCGGCAACGCCGGTGACCCCTACCTGCCCGAGAACGACTCGGCACTGGACCCGCTCGGCTGGACCGGGCATACCGGTCTGGTCGTCCTCGCCCCGCACCTCGTCACCGTGACCAAGCAGTCCCTCGGTCTGCCGCACCGCGACGACGCGACCGAGCGGCAGATCCGCGACGGCATGTGCTGGAGTGATCCCGCCGAGCGCTACAACGACGGCAAGGCGTTCAAGGTCTGCGCGCGTGACGAGCGCGGCGTCATGGTCACCGTCATCGCCGACAACTACTTCGGCTACTGCAAGAAGGAGGTCAAGACGCAGATCTCCATGTCCGCCAACCTCCTCGGCGGCGCCGAGGAGGAGCACTCCGGCGGCGCGACGATCTTCCCGGCCTGGAACGAGGGCCAGGAGTTCACGAATCGGTATGCCCCGCGCACCTCCCCCGACGACCCCGACCCGGTGCAGGGCGTCGTCGACCGTGACCCCGACGCCTGGGTTCTCGACCCGGCCGGCTGGGCCCGGAACACCGCCCACCCCGAGCTCGTGCTCGTCCCGTCCGAGGCGCACTTCTCCCTGCGCACCCGGTCGATCACGTTCGGGGACACCGAGATCCCCTTCCGCGGTGGTACGACGTACCTCGACCCGACCGGCTTCCGCGTCGAGATGAAGCAGGTCCGCGAGATCCCGGTCCAGTGGACGATCATCGGCACCTCGGCGGCTGCGACCGTCTGCCACAAGCCGTCGACGGTCTCCGGTGGTGGCAAGTCCGAGATCAGCAAGTCCATCGCCGACGCGATCACGATCGGGCAGGCCTATGTGTCCGACTTCGACCGCGAGCTCGACGAGGTCGCGGCTCTCATCGACCGTGACTACTCGAACCGGTTTGCCGACGCCGACCGCAACGGGAGCGACCACCGGTCGATCCTCTCGGCCGAGCGCAGCATCGGGTCGGTCATCAAGCTGTTCACGCCGCGGGCGGAGTACTCAGCGGAGCACAACGACTTCATCCGCTCGGTCCCGGCGCACATTCGCGAGCTCGTCTATGTCATCAAGGTGGCCTACAAGC
>JAAYSB010000252.1 GCA_012518475.1 Intrasporangiaceae bacterium
CGGCGAGGAGCCGGCCCGCCTCGCGGGTGCCGAGCCGGAGGACGCACGCCGCATCCTCGTCGGCGATCTCCGTGGGGATGCCCCGGATCCGTCCGTCCCGCTCGATCACCTGAACTCCTTGCCGGCCGGTGACCGGGCCGGTGAGCTCGACGACGACCGACCGGTCGACCGGGAGACCGGAGGCGACGACGATCCGGCCGAGGGAGGCATACATCCTCGACATGCTCACGGCGGCGGCCGGTGAGTCGAGATCTCCCGGCAGGTCGAGGGTCTCGCGCAGATCCTGTTCGTGGCACCAGATGTCGAAGCAGCGCAGGCCGAGGAAGTCGACCGCGCTCATCATGCCGAACGGGCTCTCCATCTCGGTCTCGGCCGTGACGTCGTCGGAGCGGAAGGACGCGACCCGGCGGTCGATGACGTCCTCAAGCCGCTGACAGAGCTCGGCGAGGGAGAGGTGGCGGCGGGACTCGATGAGCAGCTCAACGACAGCACCCATGTCGTTGCGGACGTGCGGGCGCTCCTCGATCGTCAGGTCCGGGAGCGGCTCTCCGCCGAATAGCGACTCGAGGGACTCGATGTGGGCGATCTGGGCGAAGACGTCCCAGCCGGGGCACGGGGTGGGGTCGGCGGCGCGCTCGGGCGGACAGGACCGGCCGAGCTCGAGCACGGCCCGGGCCGTCTGCTCGAAGGCGTCGATGAGTCCGTCGAGGTCGGTCGGCGGGGCAGGGGAGAGGAGAGGGCCGGTCACCATGCCACAAACCTAGTGGGGGACAGCGAGGTCCTGTCGCCCGCTCCACGCAGTGTCGTCTGCTCCAGGAGGCGCGGGATATGCGTGCCGGGGGATGACAGAGCCGCAGCCACCTGGTGGGGTGGCTGCGGCTCCGTGGAGGTCGGGGTCCTTGTGGGACCCCGGAGCATCAGAAGGCCGACTCGGGGACGTCCATGAGGTCGTTGTCGGTGGCCTCGGCCATCGCCCGCTCGGCGGCGAGGCGGGGGAGGACCTGACGGGCGTAGAAGCGGGCAGCCGCGACCTTGCCGGTGTAGAAGTCCTTGTCCTTCTCGCTCACGGTGCCGGCGAGAGCATCGAGGGCGACCTCGGCCTGGCGGAGCAGAAGCCAGCCGACGACGAGGTCACCGGCGCCCAGGAGGAACCGGGTCGTGTTCTGGCCGACCTTGTAGAGGTTGCGCACGTCGCCACCCTCGGCCCGCGGGTCGGACTTCATGAGGGAGTCGACCATGGTGCCGAGGATGCCCTGGACCGAGTCCAGGCCCTCACCGAGCAGCTCCTTCTCGCGGTCGAGCGCGCCACCGTGGGTGCCGGCGTTCTTCGCGACCTCCTGGATCTGGCCGGCGATGAGTCCGAGGGACTCGGCCTGGTCCTTGATGATCTTGCGGAAGAAGAAGTCCATGCCCTGGATCGCGGTCGTGCCCTCATAGAGGGTGTCGATCTTCGCGTCGCGGACGTACTGCTCGATCGGGTACTCCTGGAGGAAGCCGGAGCCCCCGAGGGTCTGGAGGGACTCGGAGCCGAGGAGCACCCAGGCGCGCTCGGAGCCGAGGCCCTTGACGATCGGCAGGAGAAGGTCGTTGACGCGCGAGGCGATCTCGCCGTGCGTGCCACGCTCGAGCTTCTCGGTGCCGGCCTCGAAGACGCCCATCTCGACGGCGTCCTGCTGGGTCGCGGTGAAGAGGACGAGCGCCCGCAGGCCCTCCGCATACGCCTTCTGCAGCATGAGGCTGCGGCGCACGTCGGGGTGGTGGGTGATCGTCACGCGCGGGGCGGACTTGTCGGTCATCTGGGTGAGGTCGGCGCCCTGGACGCGCGCCTTGGCGTACTCGAGGGCGTTGAGGTAGCCGGTCGAGAGGGTCGCGATCGCCTTGGTGCCGACGAGCATCCGGGCATTCTCGATGACGTGGAACATCTGGGCGATGCCGTCATGGACGTCGCCGAAGAGCGTTCCGACTGCGGGGCGCTCGCCGCCGAAGGTGAGCTCGCAGGTCGTGGAGACCTTCAGGCCCATCTTCTTCTCGACATTGGTGACGTAGACGCCGTTGCGCTCGCCGAGCTCCCCGGTCTCGAGGTCGACGTCGTACTTGGACAGGACGAAGAGGGACAGGCCCTTGGTGCCGGCGCCGGCGCCCTCGGGGCGGGCGAGGACGAAGTGGACGACGTTGTCGACCATGTCGGACTCGGCGCTGGTGATGAAGCGCTTGACCCCCTCGATGCGCCAGGTGCCGTCACCGTTGTCGATCGCCTTGGTGCGGCCCGCGCCGACGTCCGAGCCGGCGTCCGGCTCGGTGAGCACCATCGTGCAGTGCCAGCCCTTCTCGATGATCCACTTCGCGAGCTTCTTCTGGTCCTCGTTGCCGTAGAGGTGCATGAGCTTGGCGAAGGAGTAGGACGCGGCGAACATCGCGACGGCGGGGTTGGCGCCGAGGATCATCTCGTTCATCGCCCAGCGGAAGCTGGCCGGGGCGACCGTGCCGCCGAGCTCGGCGGGGACGTCGATGTTCCAGAAGCCGGACTCGCGGTAGGCGTCGAAGGACTTCTTGAACGACTCCGGCATGGTGACCTCCTGGGTCACCGGGTCGTAGACCGGCGGGTTGCGATCGGCGTCGGTGAAGGACTCCGCGATCTCGTTCTCGGCGAGGCGGGCCATCTCCTTGAGCATCTCGCGCGCCGTCTCGGTGTCGAGGTCGGCGAACGGGCCCTGACCGAACACCTCGCCCCGGCCGAAGACCTCGAAGAGGTTGAACTCGATGTCGCGCAGGTTGGCCTTGTAGTGGCCCATGGCTTCTCCTTCGGTGCAGCGGTGCACGGCGTGCAGAACGCATTGTGAGCGCAGGTAAGCGCCCGCTTAGTTCCAGTGTCGGGGCACCCGCCGCTCCGGGGCAAGGCTCAGCCGTGTGGCATCCGCCACCTTGACCTGCACCTCAGAACGCGGTCACGACAAGACGCTTGGTCCCGAACGGGTTATCCGACGACGCCGTCCCAGACTCCCCGGATCCCCACCGGTGTTCGCAGCTGCTTCCTCAGCACGTTCTCGATGACCCGAGGGTGACCTCCGGCGGCGTCGTTGCGGATCACTCCCGCCATTCTCTCTGCGGCCGGTCCGGGTCGGCCAGGTCGCGCGCCAGATCCTCCCGCGCCGAGTCCAGCTCAGCAGCCGAGCGGCGGAGCCGTATCAGCTCTCTCAGGAGCCAGACGCCGCTGGCTCCGACGAAGAGGAAGAGCGGCACGAGGAGATAGATGCTCGCGCCACGGGATCCCTGCGCGAAGGCGAGCACCCCGAGCAGCGCCAGGCCGAAGCCGACGACGGTCGCGATCACGGCGGCAGCCCAGAGGACGGTGACCTGCGAGCCGGTGACCCGGGGCGGGGGCGTGCGACCTGTCATGACAGTCGAGTATCGCGTGCTGCACAACCCGAAGGGCTCGGCCGCGCTTGCCGGTGTGCTGACGGGGTCATCCGAACAGGGCGTCCCAGGCGCCCGTGGCGAGATCGCCGATGGCGGAGCCGACCTCCTGGACGGCGTCGACGCCGGCCTCCCAGGCCTCGCTGACAGCGGTGACGCCGTTCTCCCACAGGGCGTCGATCGCGCCGGAGGTGAAGGCCCCGACGACCGTGCCGACGATGGCCCCGCCGATGATGCCGACGACGGTTCCGGCCGGGCCGCCGATGAAGGTGCCGATGACGGCTCCGGTTGCCGCGCCCGAGGCTGCTCCGGCGAGGAAGCCGCCGACGTTCGACGTGATGGCCTGCCCGACCGACTCCCCGTCCTGGATGTCCTGATAGATCCCGTACCCGGTCGCGAGCACGCCGAAGATCCCGAGCGCGCGTCCGATGTTCCGCGGGAGCCCGCCCGTCCGGTGCCGCTCCCGATAGGTCCGGGCGTCGGCATCGTGCTGGTTGATCCGTCGCCACAGGTCGTCCCACTCGGTCGCGCTCAGGCGGGCCCCGACTCCGCTGCGGGCGGTGTTCCGCAGGCGTGCGGCCTCGTCCAGGTGCCAGGTCGCCTGGGCGCGCAGGATGGGTGCGACCCGCAGGACCAGCGCTGCGGAGATCCCGGCGGTGAGGAACTCGGCAGCAAGACCGACGAGGGTGGTGTCGTGGGTCTCCGACGTCGCTGCCGTGCTGTCGATGAGGCCGACGAGGCGGCGGATGATCTCGTCGGCGTCGATGCAGGCCAGCGCGAAGGCGTCGACCTTGGCGTTCTGGGTGGTGACCTGGGTGGTGAGGGCGTTCCACTCGCTCACGACGTCCGCCGGAGCATCGGGACCCGGTGGGCTGCCGTGCAGGACCAGGCGCTGACCGGGGTTGACGATGACATCCCCGACGATGCTGAGGCCGGCACCGCGGGCGGTCGAGCGCACGTCGGCCAGGTCACGCTGAGCGGTCTCGAAGCCGTCGGCGAGGTCATCGACCTGGGTCCGGACCAGACCTGCTATCCGTTGGGCCTCATCGGCGGAGGATCCCAGGGTGCGGGCCCGTTCGACGAAAGCGTCGCTGGCCGGACCGCTCCAGACCGCGGACCCGTCGCGCCGTGAGGTGGGTGTCGAGGTCGGTCATGACTCGGGTCCTGTGATGAGGAACGACTCCGCGGCGTCCTGGTCGGTGAGTGAAGAGGTGTCGGCGCACTCGACGACGGTCTCGCCGATGATCTTGGCCTCGACGACGAGGTCGGCCCCGGTGGTGCAGAACCGCGAGATCATCCGCTCGATGAGGGGACCGGCCATCCCGTAGTCCCCCGAGGGTGTCCCGTTGCCGAGCGCGTCGAGGTCGTCGCCGTCGGTGATGAGTCGCTCGCCCACCCGCGTCAGCGCGCCCGGGTCGACGGAGAAGCTGTCGGTCATCGCCCTAGTCCTCCACACCGGTGACGGTCAGTGCGCGGTCCAGGACGACCTCATCGAACGAGGCCGCCTCCCGCAGCTCGGTGAGCCGCGCCGTGTCGACGACGACCCAGGGGTAGCCCCGGCCGAGGAACCCCTCCAGACGCGCGACGCTGGAGAAGAGGGGGAAGATCACACTCCCCTCTCGGTGCGCAGATAAGCGATGGTCGCGTCCTCGAGGCGCTCGACATGCTGGAGACAGGGTGCGAACGCCAGGGGAGGCAGGGCTCCGGCCGGCGGCGGGTCGCCCGGGATCCTCTGTTCCTCCGGTTTCGGGACGTCGGTGACGATGAGGTCGACGGGGTGCTCGCGGAGCACCTCCTCGAGCTGTTCGGCGGTGAGGAGGGTCCAGGGCTGCCCGGCCCCGCACCCCTCGAGCAGCTGGTCGAGGGTGGTGTAGGTGATCAGCGCCTCCTGGCCCGTGCGGGTCGTGCGGTACTGAAGCTCCGGCGTGCCGTCCGCCGCCGCAGTGCAGGGCAGATAGAGGAAGGGCGGTGCGGTCAACGGTGTGTCCCCCTCGGGTGTCGTCCAGCCGGATCCCAAGTCGTGGTCCACCGTACGTGCGCGCGCGCTGCGCCGACATGGGGAGGACTCCCCCTCCGGAGCGAGCGGGAGCGGACCGACTCTGGGAGGATCCGGCCATGGCACCCATCGAGAAGACGACCACCCTCGAGCCGTTCGGGCCGGCGACGGCGATCATGCTCACCGATGCTGAGGTGGAGGAGCTCGGCGGCGGTAGGCGGGCGGCAGTGACTGTGACGATCGACGGACGAACGGCCCGCCTGCGGCTCGCGGTCATGGGCGGCGAGAACTGCATCGGCATCAGCAAGGCCAACCGCGCGGTCCTCGGGGTGGACATGGGGGATGTCGTCACCGCGCGGATCGAGCTGGACGAGGCGCCCCGCGAGGTCGAGGTCCCGCCTCCGCTCGCCGAGGCGCTCGCACGAGAACCGGAGCTGCAGAAGCGGTATGCGTCGCTCGCCTTCACCCACCGCAAGGAGTTCGCGCAGTGGGTCGCCGAGGCCAAGCGGGAGGACACCCGCGCGCGCCGGGTCGCCCAGACCCTGGAGATGCTGCGCGCCGGCGAGACCCGCTCCTGAGGTCGCCGAGAGACTCACGTTCACCTGGCGGGTCCCTGCATGCGCCCACCCGGCGTGCCACAACCTGGTAATTGCCAGGTTGTGGCACGCGGGATCCGGGGGGATCAGGCCCGGAGGCGGCGAAAGCTAGCGGCGCAGGGGGCTGAGCGGGCGCAGCTCTCGGGGGACCTGGCCGGTGACGATCTGCTCGGCGAGCAGCCGGCCGGTGATCGGGCCGAGCGTGATGCCCCACATCCCGTGGCCTCCGGCGACGAACACCCGGGGCGACGTCGTCGCGCCGATGAGCGGCATACCGTCGGTGGTGACGGGGCGCGAACCGACCCACTCGTCGTGCCTGTCGTCGAGGTCGACCCCACGCAGGAAGGGACGGGCAGAGTCGACGATGGCCCGGATCCGGCGCGGGTCCAGGGCCGCCTCGGGGCGGCGGAACTCCATCATCCCGGCAACCCGGAGGCGCTCCCCGAGAGGCGTGATCGCGACCCGGACCGCCGGCAGATAGATGGGGTTGGTCGGCATCGGGTCGGCCTCGACGCTGAAGGAGTATCCGCGGCCGGCCTGGACGACCTTCCTCATCCCGAACTTGCGGACGAGGTCGCCCATCCAGGCGCCGGTCGCGACGACGACGGCGTCGTAGCGGCCCCCACCCTCCCCGGAGGTCTCGAGCACGACCCCGCCGTCATCGTCGCTGATGTCGGTGACATCGCTGCCGGTCACCAGATTCACGCCCTGGGCCCGGATTGCCTCAGCGAGGGACTCCATGTAGGTGATGGGGTTGATGAACCGCTCCTGGCGGATGAGGACCGCGACGCGGACCTCGTCGGAGAGCGTCGGGCAGATCTCCTGGGCGCGGGCGCCGTCGACGAGCTCGTAGTCGATATGGCCACCTGCGGACGCGATGGCCTCGAGCTCGGCATAGAGCGGCTGGGCGTCGGCGAGCCGGGCGAACCCGGCGACCATCGGGGCCGCCTCGATCGTCGGCTCGGCGACACCGTTGGCGCTGAGGTGGTCGAAGGCATCCAGCGCCCGGTCGTTCATCGGGATGAGGCTGTGCATCGCCCGCAGCCACGCCTTGTGGGTGCTGTGCAGGAGGAACCCGGTCATGAACTTGCCGAGATTCGGGTCGGCGGCAACGGGCACATAGACAGGAGAGCTCGGCGAGAGCAG
>JAAYSB010000253.1 GCA_012518475.1 Intrasporangiaceae bacterium
ATATGGGTGAGGCCCGCACCACATGTGCGGGCCTCACCCTGTGCTCGTCGGGGCCAAAACTGGCCTCGACGAGCGAGGTACTACTTGAGGGTGACGGTGGCGCCGGCGCCCTCGAGGGCCTCCTTGGCCTTCTCCGCGGCAGCCTTGTCGACCTTCTCGAGGACGGGCTTGGGGGCACCGTCGACGAGGTCCTTGGCCTCCTTCAGGCCGAGGGAGGTCAGCGCGCGGACCTCCTTGATGACCTGGATCTTCTTGTCGCCGGCAGCGGCGAGAATGACGTCGAACTCGTCCTTCTCCTCCGCGGCGTCAGCGTCGCCACCGCCTGCGGCGGGGGCGCCGGCGGCCGCAACGGCAACCGGGGCGGCAGCGGTGACGTTGAAGGTCTCCTCGAACTGCTTGACGAACTCGGAGAGCTCGATGAGGGTCATCTCCTTGAAGGCCTCGAGGAGCTCGTCGGTGGACAGCTTCGCCATGATGGCGTCCTTTCTTTCGTATGCCGTGAGTGGCGTGTTGGTGTATGTGATCGACCGGTCCGGGTGGATCGGATCAGATCACTCGTCGCCACCCTCGGCGACGTCGGTGCTTGCCTCGGGCGCCTCGGCGGCGTCCTCAGCGGGGGCCTCCTCGGCCACGTCGGACGCGGCTGCAGCCTGGACGGGGCCCTCGGCCTCGACCTTGGCGCGCAGCGCGTCGACCACGCGAGCCGTCTGGGACAGCGGCGCGGCGAAGAGGTAGACAGCCTTGCTGAGCGAGGCGTTCATCGCGCCCGCCAGCTTGGCCAGAAGAACCTCGCGGGACTCGAGGTCCGCAAGCTTGGTGACTTCCTCGGGGGTGAGGGCCTTGCCGTCGAGAACGGCGCCCTTGATCACGAGGAGGGGGTTCGCCTTGGAGAAGTCACGCAGACCCTTGGCGGCCTCGACCGGGTCGCCATCGACGAAGGCGATGGCGCTGGGGCCGACGAGCTGACCGTCGAAGGCGGTGACTCCCGCCTCCTTGGCTGCCAGCTCGGTGAGCGTGTTCTTGACCACGGCGAAGGTGGCGTTGCCACGGAGGGCACCCCGCAGCTCGGAGAGCTGCTTGACGGTGAGCCCGCGGTACTCCGTGAGAACGGCCGCGCTCGAGCTGGAGAACTTCTCCGCCAGCTCGGCAATGGCAGCTGCCTTGTCGGTCTTGCCTGCCATGTGGCCTCCCTTCTTCGTTTGCAATGGACCGCCGTTCCACAAGGGCCGGCCACTCAGCAGAAAAGCCCCGGCGCAGGGCACGGGGCTTGGGAGTCGCGCAAAGGCGTTCCAGTGTCGTGGCCTGCGCTGGTCCTTCCCTGCTGGGAAGCCTTGAGGCTCACTCTCATGAGCCAACCGGCGGTCTTCGGTCGTCGTTCAGGATACGGTGCGGGACGCATACCGACCAAATCGGTGACAGTTGCGACGGTGCCTGTGCGACACGTCAGCGGACGCGACAGCGCCGCCCGGAGAGTCCGGGCGGCGCTGTCGGTGAGCAGAGGACTGGACGATCAGGCGTCCGCGGTCTCCTCGAGCAGACCACGGGCGCGCGAGGCATCGAGCGGGATCCCCGGGCCCATCGTCGTCGACATCGTCGCCTTGGTGATGTAGCGGCCCTTGGAGGACGCCGGCTTGAGTCGGAGGATCTCCTCGAGCGCGGCGGCGTAGTTCTCCACGAGCTGCTTCTCGTCGAAGGAGGCCTTGCCGATGATGAAGTGCAGGTTCGCGTGCTTGTCGACGCGGAACTCGATCTTGCCGCCCTTGATGTCGGAGACAGCCTTGGCGGTGTCCATCGTCACGGTGCCGGTCTTCGGGTTCGGCATCAGACCACGCGGGCCGAGGACCTTGCCGAGGCGGCCGACCTTGCCCATCAGGTCAGGGGTCGCGACGACGGCGTCGAAGTCGAGCCAGCCGCCGGCGACCTTCTCGAGCAAGTCGTCACTGCCGACGAAGTCGGCGCCGGCCTCACGGGCGGCGTCAGCCTTGTCGCCGTTGGCGAAGACGAGCACGCGGGCGGTCTTGCCCGTGCCGTGCGGCAGGTTGACCGTGCCGCGGACCATCTGGTCGGCCTTGCGCGGGTCGACACCGAGGCGCATGGCGACCTCGACGGTCTCGTCGTACTTGGCCCTGGCCGAGCCCTTGGCCAGACGCACGGCGTCGAGCGGGGCGTAGAGCGAGTCGGCGTTGATCTTCTCAGCCGACGCGCGGTAGTTCTTGCTGCGCTTCATGTGAATCTCCTTGATTTTCAGGGATTGTGTGGTGCGGACCAAGCGCTGGCCCTCCCACGGTGGTGCGGGTCGCACCGGAGGATGAGACCGCTCAGAGCGCCTCGGTCTCGATACCCATCTGACGCGCGGTGCCGGCGATGATCTTCATCGCGGCCTCGACGTCGTTGGCATTGAGGTCGGGCATCTTCTGCTCGGCGATCTCGCGGAGCTGGTCCTTGCTGAGCTTGGCGACCTTGGTCTTGTTCGGCTCACCGGAGCCCTTGGGGACGCCGGCAGCCTTCTTGATCAGCTCGGCCGCCGGGGGCGTCTTCGTGATGAAGGTGAAGGAACGGTCCTCGTAGACGGTGATCTCGACGGGGATGACGTTGCCGCGCTGGTTCTCCGTCGCCGCGTTGTACGCCTTGACGAACTCCATGATGTTGACGCCGTGCTGACCCAGGGCCGGGCCGACGGGCGGAGCCGGCGTCGCGGCACCGGCCTGGATCTGCAGCTTGATGAAGCCGGAGACCTTCTTCTTGGGAGGCATTCTCGTGATTCCTTTTTCTGGGGTGGGCCCACGCCTGGGGCGATGACCCGGTTGCCGTGCCGATCGGGTCCGACCGGCGGGTGCTGTGCTTCGTCAGGTCAGAGCTTGGCGACCTGGTTGAAGGACAGCTCGACCGGGGTCTCCCGGCCGAAGATCGAGACGAGGACCTTGAGCTTCTGGGTGTCGGCGTTGATCTCGGAGATCGTTGCGGCCAGGGTCTCGAAGGGGCCCTCCATGACGGTGACGGACTCGCCGACCTCGAAGTCGACGACCATGTCCTCGGAGCTGCGGCCGGTCCCGCCGCGGGTGCCCGCACCAGCGGCTGCGGTCTCGCCGGCGGACTCGAGGTCCTTGGGCTTGAGCATGTTGAAGGCCTCGTCGAAGGACAGCGGGAACGGGTCGTGGGCGTTGCCGACGAAACCGGTGACACCGGGGGTGTGGCGGACCGCGCCCCAGGAGGAGTCGGTCAGATCCATGCGCACGAGGACATAGCCGGTGTAGCGGACCCGCTTGATGAGCTTCTTCTGGCCGTTCTTGATCTCGGTGACCTCCTCCATGGGCACCTGGATCTCGAAGATGCTGTCCTCCATGTTGAGGGAGATGATCCGGTTCTCGAGGTTGGCCTTGACCCGGTTCTCATAGCCCGCATAGGTGTGGATGACATACCAGTCGCCGAACTTGGCGGCGAGCTCGTCGCGGAACGCCTGGACGGGGTCGACCTCGGCCGGGATGTCGCCATCCTCGTCGGCGGCA
>JAAYSB010000254.1 GCA_012518475.1 Intrasporangiaceae bacterium
CAAGGCCGAAGTCGTCTCCTTCGAGGACCTCGACTCCCTCGGCTCGATGAACGCGGTCAAGGCTGCCGGAAAGGCCCGTATGGAGGGCAAGGACTACGTCATGCAGGACGGCGACGTGGTCGAGTTCAGGTTCAACGTCTAGCGTTGATAGGTGGCGCGCTACCCGCGGTCACGGCCGGCTGTCCCGGACGTCACTGCGGATGAGGAGTGGACTGGTGTACGTCTCGTGGTTCAACCGCAACCGGTCAGTGGCGACGGACGACCAAGAGGGCGTCAGCCACGAGGTCGTGCGGCAGGGTGTCCCACTCGATGATCGTGGTCGCGACCGGCCCGAAGTGGGATTCCAGGACCTGTGAGCAGTCGGCGATGAGGTGTGTCGTGGTCCCTCTGTGATGGATGTCGGCGACGTTCCAGACGACGTAGCCGCCTGGGCGGACGACCTGCCCGCACTGCTCGGCCACGAGGGCGAGCTCCTCGAGGTAGCGGACGTAGTCCCCGCCCTCAGCCTCGTACGCGGTGAGTGGGTCGGCCGGGTGGTGGTCCACCGTCATGTACGGGGGAGATGTGAGAACGAGGTCGACGCTGGACGTCGGGTCCTGCTCAAGTGCATCGGACAGGACCCGGAGCAGCCCGCGGGCGTCGCCCTCGATCACCGTTGCCTCGGGCACGTGTCGCCGAACGGAGCTGACGCGCTCCGGGAGCAGCTCGATGCCGATAGCGCGCCGACCCAGTGCTACAGCACGTTCCAGAGTCGTGCCGAAGCCGGCGAAGGGGTCGAGTACGAGGTGGCCGGGCTCGCTGCACCGCTCGATGACATGGTCGACGACCCCGGGGAGCATGTGGACGTCCTCATCAGCCTCCGAGGGCCGCGTCGCGAGGAAGGACCCGTAGGTCGCGGGTATGCGGGTGTCCAGTGGCGAGTGCATCGTGCCTAGGCCCTGGTGGCTGACTGGCGTGTCTCGAAGACCATGAGTGGCTCGAGCGAGGTGTTCGAGAACGGGGTCCGGTGCCAGTCCCGCCAGACGTGCTGCACCTCCAGGCCCGCTGAGGTCAGGTCCGTTCTCACCCGCTCCAGGTCGCGGAACTGAAGTCGTTGCGTGCCCTCGATGATCAATCCGTCCTCGACGAACTCGTTGACATAGTGCGTGGTCACGACCCCCGACTCGTCCGGAGGGGAGGTAGTGCCCGACTCGCGCAGGCGACCCACGGGGGTCTCCCGCTCAGTCAGGGGATGGTTCCAGCTCTCCCAGGCGCGTGCCAGGGGGTTGCGGGTCTCGAAGGCGAGTCGTCCGCCCGGCCGCAGACCGCGGGCGATGTCCGCCAGAGTTCGATGCCAGTCGTCTCCGAGGATGTGCATCGCGACGTTGCCAGTCATCAGGACGACATCGGTCGACTCCGGGGCGATCTGCTCGCTGGTTCCGAGCAGCCACTCGACCCCGCGTCCGCCCGGGCGGGCAGCCGCCCGTTCGAGCATGGCCGGTGCCGGATCGATCCCGATCACAGTTCGACCGGCTCGGGCCAGAGTCACGGTGAGGATGCCGGTTCCGCAGCCCAGGTCTGTCACGACGTCAGCGGTTGCGCCGCCCACGAAGGACCGGAAGTAGTCATGGTCCGGGCCGTCGGGGTTGTCGACGTCGTAGACGACGGCCAGCCGCGGATCGTCGTAGCTCACTCAGCCACGGTAGCCCGAGGCATGCATCAGCGCCTCAGCGCATCAGCGGATCGGGTCCGGGCAGAGGTCCCGGAGCCCGCAGGCGTCGCAGTGTGTTCCCATCCAGAACGTGTCGAACTCGCGCTCCAGCATGGCCACGAAGTCCGGATCCCGTCCGACGGCTCCCAGCTCGAGGTTGCGTCGGGCCTCTCCCTTGGCGCCCAGCCCCGCACCGGTGAAGTTCGCCGACCCGGCATAGCCGAGCTCGCCGTCGACGATGACCATCTTCCAGTGACTGCGCGGGCAGATCTGCAGCTCGAGTCCGCCGTCGACGAGGCCTGGAAGAGCATCGAAGGTCTCCCGGAACGGTCGGGAGGGGATCTCGGCGTGGATGATCCGGAACTGGATCCCTTCGGCGGCCATCCTGCTGAACTCCTCGAGGATGGGCCGGTAGCGCCGACGTGGACCGGGCACGTGGAGATCCTTGAGGTTGGCGGTGGCGATCCAGACCGAGCGGCGCGCACGAAGAACCCCTTCGGTCACCACGGCCCGGTACAGGTCACGACCCGTCAACCACTCCACCGGGACAGAGTAGGCCGTGGTTCGACACCCCGTGCATCGTTAAGGTCGAGCCATGTCTGCTTCTGCATCCATCGGGTCTCTGTCCGTCAGCCGGGTCGGTCTGGGCTGCAACAACTTCGGTCGGCACGGCTCGGTCACCCGTGACCTCGCCGGAACACGGGCTGTCATCGACGCGGCCATCAAGAACGGCGTCACCTTCTTCGACACGGCCGCTCTGTACGGCGGGCCTGAGTCGCTGTCCGAGTCCCTCATGGGCCAGGCCCTCGAGGGCCGCCGGGACGAGGTCGTCATCGCCACCAAGTTCGGTCACACCTCCGGCCCGGAACCGAGCACATGGGGTGCTCGCGGATCCCGTGACTTCATCCGCAAGGCGGCAGACGCGTCTCTCGCGCGGCTGCGCACCGACCGCATCGACCTGTTCCAGCTGCACGAGCCGGACCCGAAGACGCCGATCGAGGAGACCCTGGGGGCGCTGGCCGAGCTCGTCGAGGAGGGGAAGGTCCGCGAGATCGGGCACTCGAACTTCGATGCGACC
>JAAYSB010000255.1 GCA_012518475.1 Intrasporangiaceae bacterium
CTGACGCGACCGTCTGGCCGACTCATCCAGGATTGATTCTACCGTCCGGACGACAACGCACCGGTATGCGCGGAGCCGGCTGGCGCATACCGCACCGGCATCGTGGGTTCAGGGGGGGACGACCTCGAAGCGGACGCTGCTCGTCGCGATGTCGGCCGTGACGAGCTCGGCCCGCACGGTTTCGCCGAGCTCGGCGGAACCGCCGGCGCGGGTCACGACCGCGGGCTCGAGCAGCTTGACCGTGAGCTCGGTGCCGTCCCCGCGCCGGACCTCGTCGACGACGATGACCTCGAAGGTTCCACCGACCTCGGCACTGAGAACCGCGGCCTCGACCGCGTCGGCGCAGGCCCGCTCCACGGCGTTGGCGCGCTGGTCGGTCTCGCGCATGATGCCCGGCAGCATCGGCAGGGTGTCCGTGACCCACTGCGGGACGGGCTCACCGTTCTCGAGAGCATTGGCGATGATGAGACCGAAGCGGTCGACGAGACGGCGCAGCGGGGCGGTGACGTGCGCATACGGCGCGGCCACGGCCGCATGGGTCGTCTCCTCGGGGATCTCGCCACGCATGACGGTGTATCCCGACCCGCGGAAGAGGACGGTCGCCTCGAAGATCAGGGCCAGGTGGCGCGGGTCGGTCCGGTCGAGGGAGCGGAGGAAGGCGCCGTAGGCAAGGCCCTTCTCCCAGGGCACGCCGGCGGCACGGGCGCTGCGGCGGAAGCGGGCAACTGTCTCGGCACTCGGGTCCGGCAGGGTACGCAGGATGCCGACCTTGTGCCTGAGCATGATGTCGGCCGCGACCATGCCCGTCAGGAGCGAGATCTGGGCGTTCCACTCCTCGGAGAGCAGGGGCGGTCGGAAGTCCACGGAGTACGTGCCGTCGTCGTTCTTGAGCACCCGCTGCTCGGGCATCGGCAGACTCGCCCCACCACGCGCGAGCTCCTGCTCCATCCGCAGCGCGCCGACCGTCGCGAGGAGCGCGATCGTGCCAGTGGCCTTCCCGCTGTCGACCTCGGCCTGGACCGTCTCGTAGTCGGTCCGACCGACCGAGCGGACCATCGCCCGATAGACGGTCGCCTCGCGGATCTCCCCGCTCCCGTCGAGCCGGATGTCCCAGACGAACGCAGGCACGGTCTGGTCAGGGAGCAGGCTCGCGACGCCCTCGCTGAGCACTGGCGGATGCAACGGTGTGCGCTTGTCGGGGGCGTAGATCGTCTGGCCGCGGCGCCGCGCCTCCCGGTCGATCGCACCTCCAGGCTTGACGAACAGCGGTAGGTCAGTGATCGCATACCGCACCCGGAAGCCGTCTCCGTCCTCCTCGATGTGGAGGGCCTGGTCGAGATCCATCGAACCGGGCGGGTCGATCGTGATGAACGGGATCGCGGTCTCGTCGCGCTGCGGAAGGTCAAGTCCGTCAAGCGATTTCACGCTCTCAGCCTCATCGATGACGTCCTGTGGGAACTCACCGGGCACGTCCTGCTCGGCCCGGATCGCGTCGAACCGCTCACGCAGCGCGTCGCTGACGTCGAGCGGCTCGTGATTGCGTTTCTCGGCGGAGATGTGTCGCTTCGGCATACCGAAGAACCTATCGGTGCGCCGCCTGGTCTCAGCCCTCGAGGGTGAGGACCGCGAGTGTCGCGCCGAGATCGTATGCGGCACGCATCTCCTCCTCCCCCACATCCCCGAGGACGGAGAGAACGGGGGCGGACTGCTGCCAGCCGAGGGCCTGGACGATGGAGAGGACGGCGCGTTCGGCGCCGGTGGTGTCGTAGCGACCGTGGACGATGAGGCCGAAGGGAATTCCCTTGCCCTTGCCGGACTCCGAGGCTCCGCCGTCCTCGTCGAGTGCGCCGCCGACCTCGAGGAAGACCGTGTCGAGGTAGTGCTTGAGCGCCCCACTCATGTAGCCGAAGTTGGCCGGGGTGATGAGGACGACGGCGTCGGCCTCCTTGAGTTCTTCTGCGTCCGGCTGAAGGGCATGCCTGGTAAGCACCTGGACGCCCTCGATCTCCTCGTCACCCGCGCCGGCGACCACTCCCTCGGCGAGCCGGCGGAGGGAGTCGGACGGGCTGTGGTGGACGACGAGAAGGGTCTTCACCCCTTCGACGCTAGCCGACGTCGAGCCGCCTATCGTGGAGCCGTGCTCATCCTGCTGCCTCCGTCCGAGTCGAAGTCCGGTCGCCGCCGCGGCAGTCCGCCCGACCCCTCGTCGTGGTCCTTCCCCGAGCTCGCGGAGCAGCGGCAGCGGGTGGCAGGGGCGCTGGCCGAGGTGAGCGCGTCGCCGGATGCACCGCGGATGCTCGGTGTCAGCCCGAACCTGCTCAATGAGATCGCCCGCAACCTCGACCTTGAGAAGGCACCGGCCACGCCCGCGCGGGAGGTCTATACCGGGGTGCTCTATGACGCGCTCGACCTGAGATCGCTCTCTCCGGCAGCCAAGCGTAGGGCGACGCGCTGGATCGTGGTCGTGTCCGCGCTGTACGGCGCCGTGCATCTCGCAGACGCGATCGCTCCCTATCGGCTCGCGATGGGCGTCGACCTGCCGGGAATCGGTCCACTGGCCAAGGCGTGGCGCCCACACCTCGATCAGGTCCTTCACGGCTCGGTCGGCAAGGGGTGCATCGTCGACTGCCGGAGCGCCGCATACGTCTCGGCCTGGGTTCCGGGTCCGGAGCTCTCGGATCGGTGGGCGGCAATCACGGTGCCGGGCGCTTCCCACATGGCCAAGCACACTCGCGGCCTGGTGGCCCGGCACCTGGTCGAGGTCGGAGCCGACCCTCGCTCGGTGCCAGGACTCGCCGCGGTGCTCGAGGAAGGGTTTGAGGTCCAGCTGACTCCCCCGCCCCGCTCAGGCAAGCCGTGGAACCTCGCCGTCACGCCTCGATAGCGCGCGCGCCTGCCTCGGCTCTGGAAAAAGGTGCCGGTGAGCAGGGGCATTCTTGCAGGGAGGTCTGACAACACTGGCCCGTTCTTTAGGGACTTTCCACATTCTGCTAAATGTGCTGATTAGCAGGACGAATGACTCTACTAGCGGTTGTTATTCGAACACTTTTCCGGTACTGTTTCGTTATGGACTCCAGCACCCGACCCATCGACCAGCACCGCGGTGTGCTGGCCGCTGCGCAGGAGGTGCTGGAGACCCTGAGTCAGGTCCTGTTCTCAGCCGACGATGCGGAGCTGGCGGAGATCGCCAGCCAGGTCGACACGTTGGCGGCGACCGCGGCCGGACTGCGCGCAGACACTGTCCTGGAGACCGCCCGCCGTGGGGTGACGATCGAGTTCGGCAAGAACACCCGTGAGTGGATCATCGAGTACTGCCCGAGCCTGCGACAGGCCGGCGCGGGTCAGCTGGCCAAGGTCGTCGACTCCGTGTGCCGGCGCACGGCGATCGTCGCGGGAGTCGACTACGACGACATCGACTCCGGGCCGTTGTTCGACCGGAAGGCCCCCATCGCGATCATCTGGGCGGGCGTGCGCGCCGGGCAGGTCGGGGCGCCACTGGCGGTGGCGACCCTGGCCGAGATCGACCGGCTTCGACCGCGGCTCGTCCCGGAGGCAGTTCCCACGGTGACCGAGGCGATGCTCACTATGGGTGTCGGTCACGGCCCGAGCGGGATGCGGGACCTGCGGATGCGGCTGCTGGCCGAGTACGGGCTCTCCGACGAGGTCGAGCGCGACCAGTCTGTGCTCGCCCAGCACGCCTATCTGTCGATGCCGCGCGTGGAGTCCGGTGACCTGACGACCTACCAGATGGGCCTGACCCCGGAGCAGGCCACGCGCCTGGAGGCGGCCATCGGCGCCCTGTCCGCGCCC
>JAAYSB010000256.1 GCA_012518475.1 Intrasporangiaceae bacterium
CCTGGTAATTACCAGGTTGTGGCACACCCCTGGCCGTGGTTCCTCGTCGAGTGGGTGCCCGGCGTCACCCTCGACCAGGTGCCCGTCGCCGACCGCGGGCCGGTCGGGGCGGCGCTCGCCGGGGTCCTCCCGAGGCTGCACCGCACCGCTCCCCCGGATGCCCCGCTCAACCCGGCTCGCGGAACATCCCTGCGGGACCGGCGTCGATTCACAGCCAGACACCTCCCGGAGGCCGAGACCTTCCTCGGCCGCTCGACGGTCGAGGACCTCCTCGCGGTCATCGACGCTGCTGAGGCCGCAGTCCCCTGGCCCGGCAGCCCGGTGTGGTGCCACGGCGACCTACACGACCTCAACCTCGCTCTCGACGGGACGACGCTCGGCATCCTCGACCTCGACGACCTCACGAGCGGCGACCCGGCGGTGGACCTCCGGGCGCTGTGGATCTGCCTCGATGGGCCGACCCGCGCGGAGGCGACCGGGCGGCTCGAGGCGAGCGGCGCATACGACGTCGGCATCTGGGACCGGGCGCGCGGCTGGGCCGCGTCATCGTTCGTTCTCCCCATCGCCGCGGACAAGGGGAGTCGTCCACGGTTCGCCCCCGCTCTGGCGCACACCGTCGACCAGCTGCTGGGCGGGTCCCGATGAGCAGCGTCAAGATCGTGCCGGACGAGCGAGGCGGACACATCGTCCAGCTCGACGGACACCCGCAGAGCCACGTCAACATCGATGACCCCGAGGACCTCGCGTTCGAGTACGTCGCGATCGCCGCAGCGGCTGTCGAGGCGGTATGCGCCGCACACCGGCGCCTGCGGGTCACCCACGTCGGTGGTGGCGGACTCACCCTCCCCCGGTGGGTGCAGCACCGGTGGCCGGGATCGACCCAGATCGTCCTCGAGCCGGACGCCGCCCTCACCGAGGCGGTACGCACGGAGCTGCCGCTCCCGCGCGGTCACCGGATCCGGGTCCGCCCGGTCGATGGCGCGAGCGGCCTTGCGGCGCTGGCGGATTCGAGCGCTGACGTCATCATCGTCGACGCGTTCGCCGACGCGCGCGTGCCGGCGGAGCTGGGTGCGCTGCCGTTCCTCCGCGACTGCGCGCGGGTGCTCGACGCAGGCGGTCTGATCGTCCTCAATATCGCCGATGAAGGCAACGGTCGGTATCTCGACCGGGTCGCGGCGGGTGTGCGGGAGAGCGGCCTGTCGCATACCGCCGCGTGGGCCACGAGCGACGTCGCCAAGGGGCGGCGGTTCGGCAACCGAATCCTGCTCGGATCGGCATCGCCGCCGGCCAGGGAGTCGCTGCGTCGGGCCATGCGTAGGCTCCCGTGGTCGACCGGCACGGCGCCGTTGCGGCGGGCCCGGCCGTTCACCTCCGCCGACGCCGAATGCTCTCCCGTCGCACCCTCGCTGCGGAGCTCGTGGCGGGTGCGCTGAAGCACGGTTCAGCGATACGGTTGAGAAGCGAGACCGGCCCTGCTGAGGTCGCCGATGACCTCCTCCGGTCTCGGAGAGGAGTCCCCATGCGCGCCATCGTCTTCGAAGGCTTCAAGAGCTTCCCCGTGCTCAAGGAGGTGCCGGATCCGACACCCGGTCCCGGTGAGGTCCTTCTCAAGGTCGCCGGGGCGGGCGCGTGTCACTCCGACGTCGGCCTCTTCCACGACTTCCCCGAGGACCCGACCGGTCTGATGAGCCCGCCCTTCATCCTCGGCCACGAGAACTCCGGCTGGGTCGAGGCGCTCGGCGACGGCGTGACCGGCATCGAGCGCGGGGCCGCCTATCTCTGCTACGGACCGATCGGCTGTGGCCGGTGCCGGGCCTGCTCCCGCGGGCAGGACACCTACTGCGAACGCCCCGGTGACGTCGGATACCTCGCGAACGGCCTGGGCCGCGACGGTGGGATGGCGGAGTACATGACCGTCCCAGCCCGCAACCTCGTGCCGCTCGGGGATGCCGACCCGGTCGATGCGGCCCCGCTCGCCGACGCCGGCCTCACCCCGTTCCACGCCATCAAGCGTGCCCTGCCGCACCTCGCCGGGGGCGGCAAGAGCGCACTGTGCATCGGCCTCGGCGGTCTCGGTCTCGTCGGCGTCCAGATCCTCACCGCCCTCACCGGGGCGAAGATCATCGCCACGGACATGAAGGAGGAGGCCATGAAGCAGGCCGAGTCCTTCGGCGCCACAACGGTGCCCGGCGGGGAGAACCAGGTCGAGCAGATCCGTGAGCTGACCGACGGCCGCGGCGTCGACGCCGTGTTCGACTTCGTCGGTGTGGACCCGACGATCAAGCTCGCCGCCTCGGTCGTCGCCCAGCGCGGCGCCCTCACCGTCGTCGGAATCGGCGGCGGGACCTACCCGTGGAACTTCTTCGGGCTCCCCTACGAGGTGAACTTCTCCTCGACCTACTGGGGCACGATCGAGGATCTCCACGATGTCGTGGCCATGTACCGCGCCGGGCAGATCACGCCTGCGGTGGAGCGGTACTCCCTCGACGACGGGCTCGAGGCCTACCGCAAGCTGCGCGACGGCGAGCTCGACGCCCGAGCAGTCGTCGTCCCGCACAGCTGATCCGCACAGTCGGCGGATGGTGTTGTTGTGGATC
>JAAYSB010000023.1 GCA_012518475.1 Intrasporangiaceae bacterium
CTCAGTGCCGGGGTCATCGGACACGCGCTCGCTGCGTGGCTGACCCTGCCGGTCCCGTTCTTCCCGGTGCTTCTCGTCGTCATGGGTCTGGGTATGGGGTTGGCGACGTCGACGTCGTCGGTCCTCACCCTCGCCCTGTCCTCCGCGGCCGAGCACGGCCAGGCCTCGACCTCACTGAACCTCGCCGACGTCCTCGGCTCGGTCACCGTCATCGCCGCCGGTGGAGCGGTCTTCGCCGCACTGCACGTCGCCGCCGGTCAGGACGCCACGGTCTTCGCGCTGATCTGGGCCATCGTCGCCGTGGGCGCGGTGCTGCTCGTCATCGCCGGTCGTCGGATCCGCACGCGCGGATGAGGAACGTCCTCACCGGGCGAGGACGTGACCGCCGGGACCACTCACCCGGGTCCAGCGGTTCGTCCGGAACACCTGCACCTGACCTCCCGGTGTGAGGAAGCCGAGGGCGTATGCGGCGAGCGCCACTCCCGCGCCCAGCCCGATCGCCGCGTCGGGGTCGTCGCTGTTGAATGTGACCTCCTGGGCCCAGACCTGCTGCTTGGTGAACCCCGCGGCTGCGCCGCGCTCCTTGACGGCGGCACTGACCTGGTCGAGTCCGTCGCGGGCGACGGCGGCGAGGTCGTCGGCCTCGGCGACCCCCGCATACTCCCATCCGCTGCGCGGTGGGGTGATCGAGGACCACGTGGGGTGCACCTGGGCCGGAGGAACCGGCAGTGTCGTCGCGCCGGGGGTGCGGTTGACCCGGTCGGTGATCGCCGCTGCAGGGACGCTGAGGTCGAGCTCGCCTGGCGACCCGGCCGAGTCGATCCGGAAGGTGCGCAGACCGAGGACCAGACCCTCCCCGAGCAGTCCGCTGCCCGGTAGGACGCCGACATAGGCGGCGAGGACCGGTCCGGAGATCTGCAGCCGGACGGCGGCGTCCTCGTCGAGCGCTCGGGCGCGCGACGCATACCGACCGAGATCGTTCAGGGCGCCAGGGTCGGTGAAGGTGATCGATGGGGTGCTGGGCGTCGGCGTGCTCATCGGCGTCGCCACCGGAAGGCGACCTCGCCACCTTCGTACCGCTCGAGGTTGGCGCGCAGCTCCGGGTTCATCCGACGCGGGCGGGCGTGGGTGAAGTCGTAGAGCACGAGCGTGGTCTCAGCACGGGCATAGACGGTGCCGCCGTCGCGCTCGGCCACCTCGTAGCCGACGTCGAAACCGGTCGCCGTGATCCGCCTGGTCCACATGCGGATCGGCAGGGGCGCACGGCGGAACGTCAACGGGGCGAGGTACTCGATCTCGTGCCGGGCGACGAGCACACCCTCGTCGAGGAGGGAGCGGTCCTGGCCGAACCAGTCCTCGAAGGCGACGACGCGGGCATCCTCGAGGAGGCGGAGGAACTGGACGTTGTTGACGTGGGCATAGGCGTCCATGTCCGACCAGCGCAGGGGCACATCGACGGTGTAGTCATTCACCCGGTCTTCGACAGGCTTGTCCACAGTCACCGGTCCAGTCTGTCAGGCGCTGTCGGACCGAGCGCATACGGTTGGGTGATGACGGAGACGATACGAGACATGGGGCCGCCCGAGGGGGCGTCGACGGGGGCGGCTGTGCAGACGATGGAGGCGAGCGTGCTCGACGAGGCGCGCACGGCACTGCGCCGGCTCGTCGGCCGGGGCGACGCGGACTTCCGGGAGGGTCAGGACGAGGCCATCCGGGCGCTCGTCGAGGACCGGGCCCGGGTGCTCGTCGTCCAGCGGACCGGGTGGGGGAAGTCGGCGGTCTACTTCGTCACGACGGCCTTGCTGCGGGCCCGCGGCTTCGGCCCGACCGTCATCATCTCTCCGCTGCTCGCCCTCATGCGCGACCAGATCGCGGCGGCCTCCCGGGCGGGCATCCGCGCGATGACGATGAACTCTGCGAACGCCCAGGAGTGGGACGAGGTGCGGGCGGCCCTGGCAGCCGACGAGGTGGACGTGCTCCTCGTCAGCCCGGAGCGGCTCAACAACCCACGCTTCCGCGAGGAGCAGCTGCCCGATCTGGCCGCCCGGTGCGGGCTGCTCGTGGTCGACGAGGCGCACTGCATCAGTGACTGGGGGCACGACTTCCGCCCGGACTACCGCCGGATCCGCGATCTGCTCACCGGCCTGTCCAACTCGATCCCGGTTCTCGCAACGACCGCCACAGCGAACAGCCGCGTCGTCGACGACGTCGTCGAGCAGCTCAGCGTGCGCGGCGATCTGGACTCCCGTGACGGCGCCGCGCACGAGGTGCGCACCATCCGCGGCGGGCTGGCCCGCGACTCCCTCCGGCTCGGGGTGCTCTCGTCCATGTCGCCCGAGCAGCGCCTCGGCTGGCTCGCAGCGCACCTGGGCACCCTGCCCGGGTCGGGCATCGTCTACACGCTCACGGTCTCGGGGGCCGAGGACATCGCTGCGGCGCTGTCCGAGGCGGGCTACGAGGTCGCGTCCTATACGGGTCGCACCGACCCGGCGGACCGGGAGCTGCTCGAGGCGGCGCTGCGCGACAACGAGCTCAAGGCGCTCGTCGCGACCTCTGCGCTCGGCATGGGGTTCGACAAGCCAGACCTCGGATTCGTCGTCCACGTCGGGGCCCCGTCGTCCCCGGTCGCGTACTACCAGCAGGTCGGCCGCGCGGGTCGTGCCACCGAGCGGGCCGACGTTCTCCTGCTGCCCGGGCCTGAGGACAAGGACATCTGGCAGTACTTCGCGTCGGTGTCCATGCCTCGCGAGGACCAGGCCGCCGCCGTCATCCGGGCACTGTCCGAGTCCGGGCGCCCCCTGTCGACGGCGGCGCTGGAGACGATCGTCGACGTCCGGCGCACGCGGCTCGAGCTGCTGCTCAAGGTCCTCGACGTCGACGGCGCCGTGTCCCGGGTCACCGGCGGCTGGACGGCCACCGGACAGCCCTGGGCCTATGACGCGGATCGGTATGCGCGGGTCGCCCAGACCCGTCGCGCCGAGCAGGACCTCATGGTCGAGTACGAACGTGGTGACGGATGCCGGATGGCGTTCCTCCAGCGTGCCCTCGACGACTCGAGTGCGGTCGACTGCGGACGCTGCGACCGCTGCGCCGGTCCCTGGTACCCGACCGAGGTCCCAGAGCAGGCCCTTGGCGCGGCCCGGTCCCGTCTGGCTCGTGCTGGAGTCGACCTCGAGCCTCGCGCGCAGTGGCCGACCGGGATGGAGCGGCTCGGGGTCACCGTGGACGGTGCTCCGGTCAAGGGCCGGATCCCGGCGCAAGAGGCCGTGTCACCGGGACGCGCACTGGCGCGGCTGTCCGACCTCGGGTGGGGTCAACGGCTGCGCGCCCTGCTGAGTGGTGAGGATGCACCGGTCCCACCGGAGCTGCTCCGGGCCGTCGTACCCGTCCTTGCGGAGTGGGACAGGGAGCAGCGGCCTGTCGCCGTCGTGGCGATGCCCTCCCGTCGTCGTCCGCAGCTCGTCACCTCCCTCGCGGCTGGGATCGCCGAGATGGGGCGGCTGCGCGATCTCGGGTCCCTCGACTACGCGTTCGGCGGCCCGACCGGGGAGGCGGGCGGCAACAGCGCGTTCCGGCTGGCCGGTGTCTGGGAACGGATCGTCGTCGGTGACGCCCTGAGCGAGGCCCTCCAGGGCATCCCCGGGCCCGTGCTCCTCGTCGACGACGTCGTCGACTCCCGGTGGACCCTGACCGTGGCAGCCCGGGCGCTGCGCCTCGCCGGCGCTCCGGCCGTCCTCCCCCTCGCGCTGGCGCTGGAGACATGAGCGGGGACGGCGCAGCGCCGCAGCACCGGCCCCCGCACCACACCGCCTCGAGTGACGTCGCTGCTCATGCTCCGGGTCCTGCCGGCGAGCGCGCTCAGGACGACCTCGACCCTGATCGGGGCGCTTGGCCGGAGCCCGGACGGGCCGACGGCCTCCCTGCCGTGCCCGGGCGGGCCCTGGCGGCCGCGGCGGTCCTCGCCGCCATCGGGGCGGTGGCCTTCGCCGTCGCCACCGGTTTCGTCGAGCAGCGGCTGACGGGCTCGGCCCAACTGGGGACGATGGTGTTCGGCGGTGTCATCGGGATGATCGTGCCGGTGGTCGCCGTCGGCCGCCGGCTCGGGTGGGGCTGGCGGGACTGGGGTTTCCGGCGTCCTCGGCGCTCGCTGTGGCATGCCCTCTGGCAGGTGCCGCTCGCGGTCATGAGCTCAGCGACCATCACCGCGGTCGTCATGTCGCTCCTCGGGCAGACTCCGTCCGGACGTGGGGCCACGGAGGCGGCCTTCGAGGGCGGGTCCATCGTCACGATCGTGCTCGTCGTCGTGGCGGCGACGATCCTTGCTCCGCTCGTCGAGGAGATGCTCTTCCGCAGGATGCTCCTCGACTGGCTACGGCAACGGGCCCCCGTCGCCGTGGCCGTCCTCGTGTGTGCGCTGATCTTCGCGGCCGTCCACATCCTGCCGGCGGCCATGCTCTATGTCGGGCTGGTGGGCCTGTGGATGACGGTCCTGCGGGTCTGGTCCGGCGCGTTGTGGCACTCGGTGATCCTGCACGCCGCCAACAACACCCTCGCGAGCATTGTCGTCATCACGGCGATGTCGTGATGACACCGGCTTGATCACGCGGGCTTCGTGACGCACGCGCCTGCAGGCCGCAGTGGCGGTCATCGTGACGGGGCCGGGTTCCTGACGCGGCGCTGAGATCTGTCCGCCCGCGGCCCCGGCACTGACTAGGCTGGGACGGTGCCGAGTGACGAGACCAGCTCCGACGAGAACGCGACCACCGTGGACGAGAACGCGACCGACGTCGATCCCATGCAGGATCTGCTCGAGACCCTCGACCTCGAGGAGCTCGGTTCAGCGAAGGTGAGTGTCCAGCAGGTTCGTATCGATGAGCCCGAGGAGGGCGCCGAGGACCGGGAGCCCATCATGATGCCCGAGGCGTTCGCCGAGGACATCACCCTCTTCCGCGGCAGGAGCCAGAAGATGCCGCACAACCGGGTCTTCGGCGGCCAGGTGCTCGCACAGAGTGTCATCGCGGCCGGGCGAACCGTCGCGGCCACAGCCGGGGCGGAGCGGCGACTGCACTCGCTGCACGCCTACTTCATGCGGCCCGGCGATGACACCCAGCCCATCACCTTCGGGGTGGAGCGGATGCGTGACGGTCGCTCCTTCTCGACCCGGCGGGTGCACGCCCTCCAGCACGGCAAGCCGATCCTGTCGATGAGCGCGTCGTTCCAGGACCCGGCCGGAGGCATGGACCACCAGGACGAGATGCCGCAGATGCCGGAGCCGCTCACGGTCCCCTCCCTCTCGGACGTCTATGGCGGCATCGACCACCCCCAGGCCCGGCACGTGGCCTGGCAGCGACCGATCGAGCAACGGCACGTGGAGGGCAATCTCTTCGTCGTGCCCGCGCACGAGCGGGTGGCGCGCAACCACACCTGGATGCGCGCGCTCGGCACCCTCCCCGACGACCCACTCATCCACGACGCGGTCCTGGCCTACGGGTCCGACTACTCACTCCTCGACCCGGTCATCCGCCGGCACGGTCGGGCCTGGGGCGACGGCACCCTCACGGTCGCCAGCCTCGACCACTCGATGTGGTTCCACCGTCCGGCCCGGGCCGACGAGTGGATCCTCTACGCCCAGGAGTCCCCCTCGGCCCAGGGCGGGCGCGGCCTGGCCATCGGGCGGATGTTCAGCGAGGACGGCACCCTCGTCGCCACCGTGGCCCAGGAGGGCATGATGCGCGCCAAGGACCTGCCCTGAGGTCCC
>JAAYSB010000257.1 GCA_012518475.1 Intrasporangiaceae bacterium
ACCCGGCTGCGCGAGGAGGACCCGCACACCGACGAGATCGCGAAGCTCACGCCGGCGCGCGTCGTCGTCAACCGCTCCCGCTTCGAGGTCGACCTCAACCGGCTCCGCGAGGACGCGGTCTATCGGACGCCCGAGGACTGCTGGGACCTCGAGGTCTAGCGGGAGAACCCCCTCGACGATGAGATCGTCGAGCGCAGCCGCGAGGTCTACGAGAGCTTCTACGAGCAGCTCGCCACCCACCTCGACGAGGTCGCCCGGCGCGGACCCTTCGTCGTCTATGACGTCCACTCCTACAACCACCGCCGCGACGGGGCGGACGCCGACCCCGAGCCCGAGGACGACAACCCCGAGGTCAACCTCGGCACCGGAACCGTCGACCGCAACATCTTCCAGCCGGTCATCGACGCCTTCACCGAGACGATGAAGGAGCAGGAGACCGACGGCGGGCCCATCGACGTCCGGGAGAACGTCAAGTTCGAGGGCCGCGCCCTCGCCTGGTGGATCCACCAGAGGTATGCGGGACGCGGCGTCTGCCTCGCTCTCGAGTTCAAGAAGACCTTCATGAACGAGTGGACCGGCGAGGTCGACCACACGCGGCTCCGACAGCTCCAGGAGGCGCTCGCCGCCACCCACGCCCCGGTTCTCGCCGCCCTCGCCCAGATCGCCGGCGACCCTCCCCCCGTCGAGCGGACCCGGGCCGGTGAGAAGACCGATCCGACCCGCTCGCCCGGCACCGTCGAGAAGTCCGAGCACGTCGGCGCATCCCGCATCCAGGAGGACGTGCGCCTCCCCGCCGACCCAGACCTCTGGGCTTCCGCCGGCAGCACCGAGCGCTCATGACCGATCCCCGGGAGACGTTCAGCGCGGGCGACCTCGCGATCGACCACGCCCTCGCCCGCCTGTCGAGCGGGGTGCGGTTCCTGCTCGACATCACACCGGTCGACGCCGATGAGGTGCGCGAGGCATATCTCGCGGGAGAGGTCACTGAACCCGAGTTCACCTACCGGGATCTCGAGACCGATCCAGAGGTGTTCAAGGAAGAGCTGTGCTCGATCGAGCCGGCGAAGGTCGAGAACACCACCCTCGGCGCGCTCCTGCGGGCCAAGCACCGCGAGATGGAGCTGCAGCTGCAGATGCTCTGCGCGAGAGGGACGAAGGACTTCCGCGACATGTCGGTCGAGCTGTACGGCGCGGTCACTCCTGCGCTGCACGAGAAGGCCGGCGGGCTGCTCCTCGCGATCGAGCCGCAGCCGCTCGGGGACGGCAAGCTCACTGCTGAGGAGTTCGCCGAGCTCGCCGAGCAGGAGATCGCCTGCTACCGCGAGATCGACCCCGACATCGGGCTGCACGTCGAGGTGCGTGACGATGTCGCCGGGGTGCTGTGCGAGGGGACGACCCTGCTCATCGGGAGCCAAACGACGATCGCGAGCCGGCGGGCGTTCGCGCTCATCCAGCACGAGGTGGGCACCCACCTCATCACCCAGGTCAACGGAGCCCGGCAGCCGGTGACGGTCCTCGGCACCGGGCTCGCCGGCTATGACGAGACCCAGGAGGGCCTGGCCGTCCTCGCCGAGATCGCCGTCGGCGGGCTCACCCCGGGACGGCTGCGCACGCTCGCCGCCCGGGTCGTCGCCGTGCACGACATGCTCGCCGGCGCCTCGTTCACCGAGTGCCACCGGCGGCTCGTCGAGGCGGGGATGCCGTCCGGGTCGGCCTTCACGACCGTGATGCGCGTGTTCCGCTCCGGCGGGCTGACCAAGGACGCGATCTACCTGCGGGGGGTCCTCGACCTCCTCGCCCACCTCGACGGGGGTGGGGCGCTCGAGCCGTTCTATCTCGGCAAGTTCTCCCTCCAGGATCTGCCGCTCGTCGAGGATCTCGCGGAGCGCGGGTTCATCCACGAGCCGCATGTCCTCCCCCGGTTCTATGACCTACCCGGAACCCGCGAGCGCCTCGCCGAGGCGGCCGCGGCCGATGATCTCACCCAGCTCACCAGAGGAGAAGCAGCATGAAGATCGGATTCGTCGTCAACGACGTGGAGACCGAGCTCCCCCAGTACACGACCACCCGCCTGGCGATGACCGCGGCGAACATGGGACACGAGGTGTGGCTCATGGGAATGGGCGACTTCGGCTATGAGCCCGACGGGTCCCTGCACGCCAAGGGCCGGGCCGGCACGAGCAAGACCTATCGCTCGCTCGAGCGCTACCTCGAGGACGTCCAGAAGCCGGAGACCGTGGCCGACGTCGCGCTCGACGACCTCGACGCCGTGATGCTGCGCAGCGATCCGGCCGATGACGCCGATGGCGCCTCGTGGGCGAACAACGCCGGCGTCGCCTTCGGACAGCTCATGGCCTCGAACGGCGTCCTCGTCGTCAACCACCCCTCCTCGCTGGCCAACGCCCTCTCCAAGGCCTACTTCCAGCAGTTCCCCGAGGTCGTCCGGCCCCGCACTCTCATCTCCCGCGACGAGAAGCGGATCGCCAAGTTCGTCGAGGAGCTCGACAACAAGGCCGTCCTCAAGCCCCTCCAGGGCTCCGGTGGCTCGGGCGTCTTCATGGTCAACTCCAAGGAGAAGCCGAACCTTTCCCAGATCATCGAGGCGATCTCCCGCGACGGGTATGTCGTGGTCCAGGAGTACCTCCCGGAGGCCAAGGAGGGCGACGTGCGCATGTTCGTCATGAACGGCCAGCCCCTCAAGGTCGACGGTGAGTACGCCGCGTTCCGTCGGGTGAGCACGACCGAGGACATCCGCTCCAACATGTCCGTCGGCGGCAAGGCCGAGAAGGTGCAGGTCACCCAGGAGATGCTCGACATGGTCGAGGCGGTCCGCCCCAAGCTCGTCTCGGACGGCATGTTCCTCGTCGGGCTCGACATCGTCGGCGACAAGCTCATGGAGGTCAACGTCTTCAGCCCCGGCGGGCTCGGCTCCTGCCAGAGCCTCTACGACGTCGACTTCGCCCCCGCGATCATCGAGGACCTCGAGCGCAAGGTCATGCTCCGGGAGCACTATGGCTCGCAGATCCCCAACAAGGCCCGCGCCACGCTCTGACCGTCGGGCCCCCTCCGCCTTGACTTTCTCTCCCCACCCGGGAAAGGGCGACTCCACCACGGTCCCGCAGCGTGGTGGAGTCACCCTGAGCGCTGCACGCGACTCCTCGCGCCTCACGCGCTAGCCTCAGCGTCCATGGCTTCAGACTCCCGTCCCAGCTTCGACGACCTCGGCATGGCGACCGCCCGGCTCTGGGCGACCCGCTCCCCCGACCCCAAGGTCCAGGTCGGTGCGTGCCTGCTCGACCACCACAACCGGGTGGTGGGAGTGGGCTACAACGGACGCGCCGCCGGCGAGCCCAATGAGCGCGAGTCCCTCGAGCAGGGGCACTCCGGATTCATCCACGCCGAGGTCAACGCCCTCCTCGCAGCGAACTGGAACGGCGATGCCCACACGCTGTATGTCACCCACGAGCCGTGCGCGACGTGCGCCCGGCTCATCGTCAACTCCCGCCGGGTGCGCCGCGTGGTCTACGAGAGCACCTACACCGAGGTGGTCCGCTCCGACTCCGGCCTGCCCTCCGGGGCTGCCATCCTGCGGCACAGCGAGATCGAGGTCGACCAGGCGCCCGCCTGAGCAGGCGCCAGCGTGAGCAGGCGCCAGCCTGAGCAGGCGCCAGCCTGAGCAGGCGCCCGCCTGAGCAGGCGCCAGCGTGAGGAGTCCTACTTGACCGAGCCGGACATCAGGCCGCCGATGAAGTAGCGACCCAGGAGGATGTAGACGAGCAGCGTCGGCAGGGACGCGACGAGCACACCGGCCATGATCTGCGGGTAGTCCGGGTTCTGGCCGCCTGCAATCTCGTTGAGCATGAACGTCACGGGGCCGTTGTTGCGTGAGGAACAGCGCGAAGAGGAAGTCGTTCCAGGCCGAGGTGAACTGCCAGATGAGGGTCACGACGAAGGCCGGCACCGAGATCGGCAGGATGATCGAGCGATAGATCCGCATCATGCCTGCGCCGTCGATCTTGGCCGCCTCGAGGATGTCGTTCGGGACGGCTGTCGCGTAGTAGTTGCGGAAGATGAGCGTGCAGATCGGGATGCCGAAGATCGTGTGCACCGCGATGAGCTTCCAGATCCCCTGGAACCACGGCAGCGACTGCTCGACGTCGAGCATCATGCCCGTGAGCGGGATCATGACCGCCTGGTACGGGATGAACATCCCGAAGAGGAAGAGCGTGAACACCGGCGTCGCGCCGGGGAAGCGCCACCGGGAGAAGACGAAGCCGTTCATCGAGCCGAGGATCGACGAGAGCACCGCAGCGCAGACAGCGAGGATGAGCGAGCGGACGAGCGAGGGCATGAGCCGCTCGATCGCGGTCGACCAGCCGTCGAAGGAGATGCGGCTCGGCAGGGCCCACGCCTCCGCCGGGCTCACGCCGCCCGAGGGCTTGAAGCTCGTGACGATGAGGACGTACATCGGGATGAGCACGAAGATCGCGAAGACGATGAGCAGCACATAGCGAAGCGTGCGGATCGCGGCGCTGCCCTCGGTGCCCGGGGCCTTGCCGGTGTTGCGTCGCTCGGTGATGCCACCAGCCTGGCGGGCGAGAACTGCGTCGGCAGCGGTGGGGTCGAGGTCCTTGTCTGCGGGAACCGCAGGGTGTGCAGTCGTCATCAGCCCTGGTTCCTCTCCGTGCGGTTGGTATAGATGAGATAGGGCACGACGAGCACCGCGACGATCGCGAGCAGCACCGTCGCATTGACCGCGGCCATGACCCGGTCACCCTGGTTGAACATCTGGGTCCACATGAGCGTCGTCGGCACCGACGCCACATAGGAGTTGGGTCCCGCAAGCGCATAGATGAGGTCGAACATCTTCATCGACATGTGGCCGATGATGATGAGCGCCGACAGCGCGATCGGGGACAGCTGCGGGAAGAGCACGTGCCGATAGATCTTGAACTCCGAGGCCCCGTCGATCCGGGCCGCCTCGCGCTGGTCGTCGGAGATCCCGCGGAACCCGGCGAGGAAGAGCGCCATGACATAGCCGGACAGCTGCCAGATCGCCGGCACCGCCATCCACGCCATGTTCCACCGGCTGTCGGCCGACCACCACGAGGATTGCAGGGCATCGAGACCGAGCCGCTGGAGCAGCTGGTTCAGGCCGATCGCCTGCCCACCCTGCTGCGGGCTGAGCAGCCACCGCCAGACGATGCCTGCGGCGATCATCGAGACGGCCATCGGGAAGAGATAGATAGAGCGGAAGACGCCCTCCGCCTTGACGCCCTTCTCGAGCAGGACCGCCCAGAGCAGCCCGAAGAACATCGTGCCGATGAGGAACACGGCCGTCAGGACGAGCAGGTTCCACAGCGCGTGCTGGTAGTCCGCGGTGCTCAGCAGCTTGACGTAGTTGGCATAGCCGCCGTCATGGAGTGGCCGCTCGACGATCTCCTGGTTGACGACCGCACGCCGGGTCGAGGAGTTGAGCGAGTTCCAGATGTTCTGCCCGATCAGGCCATAGACGAACACCCCGATGAGGATGATCGACGGAGTCACGAGGGCCAGGCCGGGGAGCCAGGTCTTCACGCGAGACATGCGCGTGTCCCTTCCACTGCACTGTGGTGAGGTGCGGGGAGCGGCGCGAACCGCATACCCCATGGGCATTGTGTACGCGGTTCGCACCGGACCAGGTGAGTTCACCTGGTCCGGTGCGAATCACGGTTCAGCTGAGAGCTGACTCAGCCGATGTGGTTCTGCGCGGCGGCGGTGAGATCGGCGACGAACGTCGCAGCGTCCTTGCCGGAGTAGAACTTCGCGGTGGCGGTGGAGATGTCGTCCAGCCAGGCGAGATTCACGGCCGAGCCGTGCGCGATCGACGACGCGATGGTGTCGCTGCCGAACGACTCGATGGCCGACTGCTGGTAGGCCGGGAAGTCGTCGCTCGGGACGTCGGTGCGGGCAGGGATCGATCCCTTGGCGAGGTTGAAGGCCTTCTGGCCGTCGACGGAGCCGGCCGTGCGCAGCCAGTCCTTGGCACCCTCGGGGTTCGGCGCGCCTACCGGGAGGGTGAACGAGTCGGCGAGGAAGTTGAAGACTCCGTCGGTGCCCGGGACCGGGAAGTAGACGTAGTCCTCGTTGTCGACCTGGTCGCGCTCGTTGAACTGTCCGACCGCCCAGTCGCCCATGACGTTGTAGGCGGCGGTGCCGTCGATGACCATGTCGGTGGGGGCGACCCAGTCGTCTCCGTCCGAGGCGTTGTTCGCAAAGCCGAGGAGCTTGACCATGTCCTCAGCCGACTTGGTGACGCCCTCGGAGTCCCACGCGGTCGAGCCGTCGAAGAGGCCGGCGTAGTCATCGGCGCCGAGGTTGGCGAGCAGCACGTTCTCGAAGAGGTGGACGATCGTCCACGTGCCACCGACGGACAGCGGCGTCTCGACACCGGAGTCCTTGACCTTCTGCATGTCGGCGAGCCAGGCGTCGATGTCGGCCGGGATCTCGGTGATGCCGGCCTCCTCGAGAACGGCCGGGTTCGCCCAGACGACGTTGCTGCGGTGGATGTTCGACGGGACGGAGAAGATGTCGCCACCGACCGTGATCCGGTCGAGCAGGTCCTGCGGGAAGACGGAGGCGCCGCCGAGCTCGTCGATGATGTCGTTGACCGGCTCGATCTGCTCGTTGACGATGTAGTCCGTCAGCTCGGCACCGGCGTGACCCTGGAAGGAGTCCGGCGGGTTGTCGTTCTCGAGGTCGGAGGCGAGCTTGGCCTTCGCGTTGCTGCCGGCACCGCCGGCGACGGCGACGGCGAGGTTGACGAAGGTGAGGTCGGGGTACTGCGCGTTGAAGACCTCGACGAGGGCGTCGAGCCCGACCTTCTCCGAGCCGTCGGCCCACCAGGTGAACACGCCGACATCGCCCTCGCCGCCGCCAGCGGCTGCGTCGTCGGTGGTCTCCTCATCAGTCGCGGTGTCGTCGGCTCCGTCGTCGGTCCCGGTGTCGGCAGCGGTGGTGCCGCCGTCAGCCGGGGTGTCGGCGCCTCATTATCCTCCTGTGATCAGGCTGAGCCCAGCGGGACCTGCGCAGGCGTGATCGTTTCGACACACAAACTTGCCCTATCACGCACCCCCGCGACCGGCGCCCCGTCTCACTTCTTTCGCCCAGTGCGGGGGTCAGCGGAAGTCGACCTGCCGGCCGAGGGTGCCGACGAGACGCTCCCGGGTGGCCCCGGATGCGAGCTCATCCCGAGCGGCGGTGGCCTCGGCGAGGCGGTCGTCGAGGCCCATGCGTGCCGTGACGGTACCGTCGCTGTCCTCGGCGCAGAGCGCCTCGATGGCCGCGACCCCGGCCTCGGCCCGGGCGACGAGCTGGGCCTGGGCGGCATCGAGGCGGTCCGCATACCAGTCGCTGGCCAGGACCGACTCGCGGGTGAACATCTCCCGGAACCTCGGGTCGTGGAGCGTCAGTCCGTCGGCGGAGATGCCGTCGGCCATGATCTCGAGCAGCGCGCGTACGGGCGGGCAGGCCGAGTCGATCGTGCCGTCCTTGAGGTATGCGCGGGCGACCCGCTCATGGGTGTCGACCATGACCCGGACCGAGTCGGTGAACACGGCGAGGTCCTGGGTCTCCGGCCGGAGGATGGCCTCGGTGAAGATCGACTCCGGGTGCATGAAGATCCGCCCGAGGAAGGTCGTCGCGAACTTCTCGGTGATGCGCCAGCCGAGCCGGCTCGCCGGGACCGCGCCCTGCCCCTCGACCTCGACGTCCTGGATCTGCTCGAGGTAGCCGTGCTCGATGAGCCACGGGGCGGACCGCTCGTGCTTCTGCATGCGGGCGAACACCTCGGGGACGAGCAGCGAGACGTCGTGGTCGACCCGCACATGCGGTCCGACCACCCCGGCGCCGGAGATCCAGCCGTCATAGCCGGTGAGGGCATAGGACAGGAACGCGGCGTTGAGGTCATAGGTCGTCGGCAGCGCATTGAACGGGGCCTTGGTCATGGCCCCCTCGCTACCGGCGCCTGTCGTCGACGGCGACTTGCCCGTCATGGAACTGATGAACTCCATGAGCAGCTCGGGCAGCTCGAGGTAGTGGAGCGGGCTGAACGCGCAGAGTGCCGGCACGCCGTCGTCCGGGGGGTTGTTGCGTCGGCCCGCGGTGACGACGTCGACCTCGACGGCGAGGGGATCGCTGAGCGACATGCCCTTCGCGATCTTCTGGGCGACCTCGGCCGCAACCGTGCCGTGCGGGTCGGCGAGGTCGGGACGGAACTGGAGGTAGCGCGGGTTCTTCGAGGGCTTGCCGTCGACGAGGCGCGGCCGGGCCGAGCAGACCATGAACTCCGGGCGCGAGTCGGGGCCCGCCGCGGCGAAGTCGGTGATGAGCTCGCGCATCGGCGCGGTGAACTCGCTCAGCGCGATCGCGTCGTCCGCGAGCTCCTGGACGGCTGTGTGGTCGAGCGGCTCGAAGTTCGACAGGAACCCGCCGGCGGCGATATCGGCCTCGGCGGTCGAGTCGTAGCCGGGGATGATCGCGTCGTCGGGGCGCTGGAAGAGAAGCCCCTCGCAGTTCTCGACGTACTTGCGGCTCGGCTGGTCCGGGCCCTGGCTGGGCACGACCGTCGAGGCGGTGATGTCGTCCTCGGTCTGCACCTTGACCGACGGCTGGAAGTCGGGCCGCAGCGAGAACAGCCGGTAGGAGCCGTCCTCCTCGAACCCGACCCGCAGCATGTCGACGAGCACCGGCCGGCCGTCGAGCCGGAGCCGGTTGCCCGGGCGTCCGTTGGCCCGGCTCACCGAGAAGTGGCTGCGCCAGTCCTGACCCCACTCTGGCTTGTAGGCCACCTTGATGACATAGACGAGCTCGCGAATGTGCGCCGGGACCGAGCGGATGAAGTCGTTGTGCTCCGCTGAGTACTCCGTCCGCGGCGTGAACAGCTTGATGACCGATCCGATGCTGCGCTCGGCCGAGAGGATCGACCGGTGGTCGCTCCCGTTGCGGTCGGCGTCGGCAAACCGGTTCGAGTAGTC
>JAAYSB010000258.1 GCA_012518475.1 Intrasporangiaceae bacterium
CAAGCGGCAGTCGCTGCGCGAGCGGCAGGACCGCCGTGAGGTCGATCGTGCGATGAGTGCGCGCTACAAGGGGAGGACGTCCTGATGTCCCGTGCGACCGCTCAGACGCTGTCCGCGACGAAACGCCTCCCGTATCTCGTCCTCCTCGGTCTTGTCGCCGCCCTCGCGCTCCTCGTGAGCGTGCCGGTCACGGCACGGGGCGCGACGCATACCCCTGCGCAGTCCGGCCCGGACGCAGAGGCGTTCGCCCTTGCTGTGCCGATGGCCGACCAGGCCCGCTCCTTCGATGTCACGTTCGATGTCAAGACGGATGGCTCGGTCGTCGTCACCGAGCGGATCTCGTGGGAGTTCCCGAGCGGTGAGCAGCGGCGGGGGATCGAGCGGATCGTCACGACGTCGGTCGGGTACCAGGACCGCGAGGACGTCTTCCGGCGCTACCAGATCAGCGACATCTCGGCGTCGTCACCCTCCGGCGCCCCCGCCGATGTGACTGTCACGGAGCTGGGCGGCACGACCAGACTCCGCATCGGCAACCCGAACGTGTATGTGTCGGGCGTGCAGGACTACGTCGTCTCCTATCGCCTCGGCAAGGTGATCAACGACATCGGCGACGGAACCGCCGAGTTCTACTACAACCTCATCTCCCAGTCGAACAGCAATGTCTATCAAGGCATCTCGGCCATGGTGAACGCCCCCGCCGCGGCCACGAAGAGTGCCTGCTACTACGGGGAGCTCGGGTCGACGCAGGAGTGCACCCACGCCCCGGGGGAGCCGGCGACCTTCTCGGCGCCGGATGTCCGGCCGCGCGAGGGCGTCACGATCATCACGTCCTACCCACGCGACGCATTCGGTGACCTCACGCCGGACCTCATCGAGTACGAGCGGTCGCTGGACGACTTCGGGGGTCCGGCACCGTCGAGCATCCCCGAGAACGTGCAGCGTGCGATCGGCGGACTTCTCGTCGGCACTGGCGTACTCCTGCCGGTCGGCGCGGCAGCACTCATGGGTGTCCTGGTGCACAAGCGTGGCCGGGACGAGTGGTATGCCGGGCTCACCCCTGGCCTCTCGCCCGGGCACGGCGAGCAGGCCGAGGTGCGGCGCGGTGGCCGGCCGAACGTCGTCGTCCAGTTCACCCCGCCCGAGGGAGTCCAACCGGGCATGGTCGGGACCGTCCTGGACGAGTCCGCCGACGTCGTCGACGTGTCAGCGACGATCGTCGATCTCGCTGTGCGCGGGTTCCTGCGCATCGAGGAGATCAAAAGCGGTGGGTTCTTCGGTCGTGACGACTGGGAGCTCACCTGGCTCCAGCCTCCCGCCGGCGCCAAGCCGCTCAATCCCTACGAGAACGCCCTCATCGACGGGCTGTTCGCCAAGGGCTCGCCGATCCTGCTGTCCCAGCTGAAGAACTCCTTCCGGCCGACGCTCGATCTGGTCCAGCGGCGGATGTACTCGGAGGTCGTCGACCGCGGCTGGTTCCGCCGCTCACCCGAGGCCGTTCGGCAGGGTTGGATGGGACTGGGTGGCTTCATGTGCTTCGCCGCCGTTGCGCTGATGTTCTTCGGCGGCAGCCTCGCCTTCGGCGCGCTCGACAACACCGGGTTGCCCGTCCCGCCACTCCCCGTGCTCGCCGTCGGCCTCTTCATCGCCGGGCTCATCGTCATGCTGCTCGGTCGGCGGATGGCGCACCGCACCGCGGAGGGCAGCGCGGTGCTCGCGCAGTCACTCGGCTTCCGCCAGTACATGGAGACGGCTGAGGCGAACCAGATCCGCTGGGAGGAGGCCGAGCAGATCTTCTCCCGGTTCCTGCCCTATGCGATCGTCTTCGGCATCGCCGAGAAGTGGGCGAGCACGTTCGAGGAGGTTGCTGCGGCTGCCGCCGCGGCCGGTCATGTAATCGTCATGCCGAACTGGTACATCGGCAGCGGCTCGTTCGGCAACATGGCCTCCTCCATGGACAGCTTCTCCACGGTCGCTGCCGGGACCTTCGCCTCGACGCCGGGCTCCTCCGGTGGCTCGGGCTTCAGCGGCGGCGGCTTCGGAGGCGGCGGCGGGTTCTCGGGTGGCGGTGGCGGCGGCGCCTCGGGTGGGTCCTGGTAGTCGTGGGGACCGGCGGTCGCGGGTGCTGACCGTGGCACGCACCGGGCCCCGTGGCGCGGAAACTCGAGTGTGACGGCGTTATAGCCGCGGCAGTGGCGAACATCCGCGGCACGCACCGAAGTCCCGCTGCATCCGCGAGGTTCCGCGGGGTCCGTGAGGCCGGCCAGGAGCCCCAACACGACAGCGCCCCGGACCACTGAGTGGTCCGGGGCGCCGCGCTCCTCCGATCAGGACCGGTGAGGAGCAGTCAGTCGTGGTGCTGGATCAGTTGAGGGCGTCCTTGACCTTCTCGCCGGCCTGCTTGAGGTCGGCCTTGGCCTGTTCGGCCTTGCCCTGGGCCTCGCGTGACTCGTCGCCGGTCGCCTTGCCCTCGGCCTCCTTGGCCTCACCGACCAGCTCGTCCTTCTTGTTCTCGATCTTGTCTCCCAGACCCATCGCGGTCTCCTTTCCCTCGGG
>JAAYSB010000259.1 GCA_012518475.1 Intrasporangiaceae bacterium
GCTCGCCCTGGCCGTCCGCGAGGCGCCGCGCGTGCACAAGGACGCCGCGGCGATCGCCGGATGGGCGTGGCGCCGGATGCCGACCGAGAGGATCGTCGAGAAGGCGTCCGCGATCGGGCGGCGCCGCGGCTCGGGAACCTGACCGACGCATACCGCATTCTGAGGGGCCGGACATTCTGAGGGGCCGGACGCCAGGTAGCTCGCGTTGACCGGTTCATGGCATGCTGGGGAAGATCGTGCGGGTGATGGTCCGGGTAGGTTTCCCCAGTGCCCCGACCCGCCCCGCCCCCCAGTCCTTCCGTGGGTGGAGTCCGGCTCACTTGAGCGACCCCACGACCGTTGTCGGCGTATGCGCTGACCGGCGTCGCTCAGACGGGCACCTTCTCGGGGACGTCAGTCGGATCCATCTCCCGGCGCAGAACGTGGACGTTGATCGCGATGAGCAGCGGCACTGCGATCGTCGCGCCGACCGCCGGGATGGCGACGCCGGAGTCGTTGACAAAGAACCCGACCGTGAGCGCGACGAGCGTCGTGAGCAGACCAGGACGCAGGGCGGGGTAGCGGTCGAAGGACCGCTGGAGGGCCCGCGAGCCCCACGACGTCTCCCGGGCGAGGACATAGATGACGAAGGCGAGCGCGAAGGGCACGAGGACGGTCATCGAGTAGTTGCTCGTGAGGACGCTCCAGTTCGCGGCCGCCTTGCGGGTGATGATGTCGAAGGCGTGACCGTCGGCGATCGAGTCGAAGAAGCGTCCCAGGTGGCTCTGCTTGTCAGCGGGGCGCAGCGAGTCGAGGTAGGCAACGGAGAGGAAGATCGCGCCGGTGGCTGCGAAGAGGGCGGCCCACCGTTTCCACGTGAGCCGGATCCCGAGCAGGGTGAGGACGAAGAAGGCGGTGGCGACGGGGAGGGACAGCGGGCCGCCGGCGTCGGCACCCCACATCGGCGCACCGTTGACGATGAGCACGACAGCGAGGATGACCGCGACCGCGACCGCGGCAGCCTTGCGCCGGCCCTGCGCCATGAAGTGGTTGGCGACGACGGTGGCGAAGAAGATCGCGCTCGTGACGAAGAGCGCGAACGAGACATTGCCCAGCCCGAAGTAGCGTCCGCCGATCGCCGGCTGGAGGCCCATGAGGGAGGACTGCTGGAGCCTGGAGCCGGTCATGACGTCGATGCCGATGACCAGGACGGTGACCAGGGAGACGACCCCGACCGGGCCGAGCGCGGTCGATCCCCAGGGCGGGACGAGTGCGAGAGCGATGATCACCGCGGTCCACAGGGCCACGGCGCCGACGATCCCGAGGAGTGGCCAGCTCGTGCGCCACCAGGGGATGAGATTGGCGAGGAAGGTTGCCGCCGGGACCGCAGCGGCGCCCACGCCGACGACCCGGGCCAGGCCGAGCCAGCGGGAGCGGGTGGCCTCGCGTCCGAGCCGCCCCTTCCAGACGAGGAGGACGAGTAGATAGATGACGAGCTGGCCCCAGATGAAGGACTGGAAGAAGGTCGGCACGAGGGTGCGGATCTTCGCCGACTTCGCGTCGTAGTCGACGTAGGCCTGCCAGCGCTCCAGGGAGGTCTCGGCCGAGTCGTCGGCAGCCGGCTCGCTCACGATGACGGCACCGTTGACGCCCCGCGGAATGTCCAGGCCCGACAGGGCGAGCACACTCGTCGTGAGGTCGTTGTTGACGATGAGCCCCGACTGGCGGGTCGAGGACGACCGGAGCACGCCCGGACCGAAGTCCGGGCCCGTCGCCAGAGCCATGCGCAGCTGGGACTGGCGGCCGTCGTCGGACATGCTCGCAACGATGACGTTGGCGCCCTCGGGGGCGGCGTCGAGCACCTCGCCGATCTGTGCGTCGATCTTGGCGAGGCGGTGGGTGCGGTCGCCGTCGACGAGGCTCTGGGAGAGGCTGCCGATGTCGACGAGGCTGATCGGGCAGAGCGACAGGGCCTCGGGCAGCACCGCCGGGTCGTAGGTCGCGTGGTGCGGCACCGACCCGTCGGAACGGGCTGCACCGAGAGCGGCGCCGGGGCCGACGGTCGACACGCACACCCCCTGGGCGGTGACCGTGTCCCCGAACGTGCCGAGCCGGGCGTTGAACCGCAGCTCGGTGGCGGCGCCGACGTAGCGGTCCCAGTTGCTCACCGCGTCGTCCGAGACCGGCGCTGGGCCCGGGCACGGCGCCCAGGACGCCCGGCGTGGGTTGCCGTCGGGTGCCGGTGCTCCGGCCCGTTCGCCGGCGGAGAAGCCGAGCCAGGCGTCGACCGGGCACGTGGTCGTGTTGATCGACCGGACCCCGAGCGCGGCGCCGGAGCCCGACATGACGAGTCGCCACAGGTTCGGTGTCGTTTCCTCGTCGATGTCGGACCAGGTGATCCCGCCGGTGCCGATGAGGACGGTCGAGCGGTCCTCGGCCGCGGCAGCCGATGGGGTATGCGGTTGACCGGCAGACGCGGTCGACGCTCCCAGTCCTGCGAGCAGGACCGTCGCCAGCAGGAGCCCGAGCAGGGCGAGCAGACGGCGGGGGGAGGTGGGGAGCACGTGACAAGGGTACGGCGACCGCCCGGATGGGACGCGGCGGCGGCGGAGGCGGCGATATCTCTAGGCTGAGGGCATGACCGACTCAGGCCTGACCGGGACCGAGGTGACGCTGCTCGTTGCGGTGGGCGTCGCATACCTCTGCGTTCTCGCCCTGGTCGTCTGGGTCCTTCGCCTGCGCGCCCGGGTGCAGCGCCTCGAGAGCCATCGTCCTGCGGGGGCGGGCGACCTCGCACAGCTGCGCCGCGACCTCGGCAGCGCTCTGCGGCACGTGGCGGTGGTGCGCTACGACGCGTTCGGAGACATGGGTGGCCGGCTGTCGTTCAGCGCTGCCCTGCTCGACGACGACGGAGACGGTGTGGTCATCTCCTCGATCCACGCCCGGGGCGAGTCCCGCACATACGCAAAGGGACTCGTCGACGGCAAGAGTGACACGACCTTGACGCCGGAGGAGCAGCAGGCTCTTGCGGCGGCACGCAGTGGGAAGGCGACAGCATGAGTGACGACGAGCGCCCCGGCACCTATGGCTATCTCGGCCCGGCCGGAACGTTCACGCAGATGGCCCTGCACCAGGTGCGGATGCCGGAGGGCTCGTCCGAGCGTCCGTTCGGCTCGGTCGATGCTGCGCTCAAGGCCCTGCGTGAGGGTGAGATCGTCGCCGCGATGGTGCCGATCGAGAACTCCGTCGAGGGTGGGGTCTCGGCGACTCTCGACGCGCTCGCGCACGGTGAGCCGCTCGTCGTCGTGGCCGAGGTGCTCGTTCCGATCACCTTCGTCCTCGCGGCACCGGCCGGCACCCGGCTCGCCGACGTCAAGCGGATCGGGACCCATCCGCACGCCTGGGCGCAGGTGCGCGGATTCGTCGCCGAGCACCTGCCCGAAGCGACGTATGTGCCGGCGTTGTCGACCGCCGCGGCTGCGGAGTCATTGGCGACCGATCCCGAGGCGCCCTTCGACGCATCCGTCTCCGCCCCGGTCGCGGCCACGACGAACGGACTGACGCTGCTCGCCGAGGACATCGGCGACATGAAGCACGCCGTCACCCGCTTCGTCCTCGTCGCCCGGCCCGGTGCTCTGCCCGCGCCCACCGGCGCCGACAAGACCACGGTCGTGCTCTTCCAGCACCACGACCGCTCCGGAGCGCTCCTCGAGCTGCTCGAGCAGTTCGCGGTCCGCGGGATCAACCTGACCCGGCTCGAGTCCCGCCCGACCGGCGAGTCGATGGGGTCCTACTGCTTCTCGGTCGACTTCGAGGGGCACATCCTCGACGAGAGGGTGGGGGAGGCCCTGGTCGGGCTCAAGAGGGTCTGTCTCGGGGTCCGCTTCCTCGGCTCCTATCCCCGGGCCGACGAGATCGAGGTGCGGGTTGCCCCGGACATCTCCGACGCGGCCTTCCACGAGGCACGGGCCTGGCTCGAGGACCTGCGCAATCACGCCGACTGACTGACTCGTCAGGGATCGGTGCTCCGGATACGGAGGGAGCGAAGGCCGTCCGGGAACTCGGGCTCGAACTCCTGGTGGGAACCGACCCACTCGTTGACGACGTTCCACTGCTCGTCCAGCCACGCCTCGATCTCCTCCGGGTCTCTGGGCCGCTCGGAGGGGCCGAAGGTCCATGCCCGGAGCAGCAGCGGGTGGTCGTGCAAGGGGATGGCCTTGAAGATCTGCCACGGGGAGACGAGCCACTCCAGGCCCGTGTGCGCGACGACCATGACGTCGGCGTCGGGGCGCTCGGCCATCGCGGTGACGACGCCGCGCGACCGCGGCGGAAGCACGTGCTCCCACGACTCCGACAGCGCCGCGCGCTCGAGGTCACCGGTATCGACGAACCGGCGGATCGTGGCGCGCCACCGCTTCGGCGTCCAGTTCTGCCCCTCGGGGAAGAGCAGCAGGGCGTCCATCCGCTCGAGGGAGCGGGAGAGCTCGCGAACCGGCTTGGCCCGGTCGTCGCCGGCGCCGGAGCGAGAGGGCACGAAGTAGGCGCGGAGTCGATAGAGCAGCGCGCCGATGCCCGGATCCCAGCGGAGGAAGTCCTTGAGGACGACGCGCGGTAGGCGCTCGGCATAGGAGGAGAGCAGCCAGGCGAGGACGACCGAGTCGCCCGGACCGGCGTGGCGGGCGAAGACGAGGAGGGGAGTCTGCTCGGAGCCGAAGTCGACCGGCTCCTCGAACTCGATGCGCAGCCCTACCCACCGCGCAGCGTGCTCCATGAAGCCATCGAGAGCGTCGAGGAGGAGCTTCTCGTGCTCGTCGCGCCAGGCCTGGGAGAGGCGGCCCTCACCTCTCCAGGAGAGGCGCACCCAGATCCAGAACACCCCGGTCACCAGCCCGGCATCGAGCCAGAGAAAGACGAGGAAGAGGGCGAGCACCCGCGCCGCCCGGAGCTTGCGGTCGATCGGCCAGAGGAGGACGGCGAGGACGAACAGCGGGACGCACAGCGCCGTCAGGAGGGCGACCAAGGGCACGTAGGCGATCTGGAGGAGGAGTCGGACCCAGCGAGGTGGCGGCGGGATGACCATCGCCGCTCACCCGGTCAGCAGACGCGACTCGAGGTAGGCGGCGCTCGCCTGATAGGCCTGCTCGGCGCGCTCCTCGATCCGGGTCCCGACGCCCTGGGTGATGGAGATCGCCGGGGCGGACGAGGATCCGCTCGGGAGGACGTGCAGTGTGACGTCGTCGGGGACGGAGTCGATCTCCTCGTGGTAGCGGTGCCGGCGGGCGATCTCGAACGCCACCGAGGCCACCTCCCACGGCTTGGTGGGAACGTTCAGGGGCTGCTCGACCCGGCCGACCTGGAGGACATAGATCTCGGTCGCACCGAGTGCCAGTGCCCGACCCACCGGGATGGAGTGCACAAGGCCTCCGTCCATGAAGTGCTGGCCGTCGATCTCCACGGGAGGGAACATGCCCGGGACCGCACACGAGGCGAGGATGGCCGGGGTCACCGGGCCGGTGGTGAACCAGCGTGCCCGGCTCGACTCGATGTGCGCGGCGACGCACTGGAACGGAACGGCGAGGTCCTCGATGCGCTCGACGCCGAGGTTCTCGTCGATGAGATTGCGCAGCGGGCGGATCGACATGAAGTGGGTCCAGTACTTCGCGGCCCGGGCCGCCGATCGGAACGGGTTCTCCAGGAAGTCACCCTCCTGCCGGACCTTGCGCCAGAGGGTGCTCAGCCGGTCGGCGCTGGCCATCGTGGGATCTGCGGCGACGAAGGCGCCGTTGACGGACCCGATGCTCGTGCCGAGGACGAGATCGGGCCGGATGCCCGCGTCGAAGAGGGCTCGCAGCATCCCCACCTGTGTCGAGCCGAGGACGCCGCCGCCGCCCAGGACGAAGGCAGTCCTGGTCCGGGCCGGTCCGCTCATCCCGTCAGCCTAGCCGCGCAGGCAGCCCGATTCTCAGCGGCGCACGACGAGGGCGAGCGGCTCAACGCAGACACTCGTCTCCCCGGCCGGCCACGGGTGATCCTGCTCCTCGCCGTCCACGGTCAGGGTTGCCGGCTTGTCGAGCGTGATCGTGAACGCGGGCGAGCGCATCGGCACGAGTAGCGGGGTGGGGCGGGAGGCCTTGCGCATCATCGCCTTCGCGACCCCGGTCCAGCCCTTGAGGGAGCGGCTCGCATAAAGGTATGCGTCGAGAACTCGTCTCGCCTCGTCGCCGTCGGTCATCGGCTGCTCACTCGTGGCGAAGCTGATCGACCGGGCCGGGCGCACGATCGCCTCCTCGTCGTCCGGCTTGACCGTGGCCGTGAACGGGTTCGCCTTGACGATGCCCTTGGCGATGTCCTTGGTGCTCAACGCGGGCTCGTCCTCCGCAACGACCTCGCCGATGACGAGAGTGCTGAGGAAGACGACTGTCGGCACCGTGGACGCCGGGTCGTCCTGCATCCCCGTGTCCGCGTCGGCCGGAAGTTCCTCGGGTCCGAGTCGGGCGCGGCCGATGTCGATGCGCTCGTTCTTGCCGGTCAGCGCCGTCGTCATCGCAGTAGTCATCTCAGCGGAGACGGCAGGGCTGTCGTGGCCTGGGCCGGGGACGGCTCCCGGCCACGTCGATGGGGTATGCGCTGCTTCCGCCTGCGCCGGAGCGGCGGATGAGGGGAGGTAACGGTCGGGTGACGGGAGGAAGGACACCGGTGTCTCCGTCCCGGCGAACACCGAGGCGACGCCGCGGGTCACGCTCGAGTCACCACGGACACAGACGACGTCGACGTCATCGGTGCGGGCCTCGGTCGCGGCCGTGACCGCTCCCGTGCCGTCGAGGACCTCGAGCCAGAGCGGCTCCTCCCAGCCGGCCGCGGCACACTGGCCGGTCAGCTGCGTGCGCAGGCGGTCGTCGGCACCCTGGATGATGATGGCCGCACGCTTGAGCGGCTCCGGCTCGGGGTCCTCGGTGCGGAAGGTGTCCCGGTGCGGGCGGTTCTTGTGCGTCGCCCGGTGCTTGCCGCCGCCGCGCGGCCGGCTGCGGGCCGTGCTGCCGACGAGGTACACGACGAAGAGGATCACCGCGAGGCCGAGAACGCCCGCGATGACCAGCCACATCGTCTCGACATCGCCCACGCATGCGAACCTATACCACCGCCAGGCACAGCCGAGCACCGGTAAACCCGGATGATCCGCACTGCGCTACGCGGATAAACTCGCTCAGGTGATCGACATCAAGCTGTTGCGCGAGAACCCGGAGGCGGTGCGCGCCAGCCAGCGCGCCCGCGGCGAGGACGAGGGGGTGGTCGACGCCGTCCTCGAGGCCGAGCAGCGCCGTCGCAGCTCACTGACCGCCTTCGAGCAGCTTCGCGCCGAGCAGAAGGGGCTCGGCAAGGACGTCGCCCGCGCCCAGGGCGAGGAGAAGCAGGCGCTGCTCGCCCGGACCAAGGAGCTGAGCCAGCAGGTCAAGGACCTCCAGGCAGCGGCCGACGAGGCGCAGA